>CADBQZ010000170.1 GCA_902796865.1 uncultured Ruminococcus sp.
ACCTGCATCGCTATCATCATATTTACATCAAAAATATCGCCGCGTTCCGTTTCTATCTTATACATAGTCCTTTATCCCGTTCATCCATATTTTCATAAGCCATTTATGGGGAAGTATTTTGCTTAAAAAGTGTTCGTACTTTACAAAGAGAGAACATACCGACATATCCTTTCCTTTCGCGGAGTCACGCATCGCCTGTACTGCTACACGCCCGGGAGAAACAATCCCCGGAAACTTAACAGGCTTGCCGTTGTACTCCTTTTGAAGCATATCCGTATCTATCCACCCCGGACAGACCGCTGTACATACTATCCCTTTTGATTTGAGTTCTGCGTTGAGAGAGCGTGTGTACGAGCGGACAAACGCTTTGCCTGCGGCATAGAGATTTATGTACGGAACAGGCTGAAACGATGATGCGGAGGATATATTCAGTATGCGTGAGCCTTCCGACATGAAAGGTATTGCATGATTGCACAGCAAACATACTGCCTTACAGTTTATATCAATTTCTTTTAAGATATCATCATCGGTAAATTCCATACTAGCACCCATTTTTCCGATACCTGCGTTGTTTATAAGCAGTCGGATATCGGGTCTCTGTGTTTCGATAAGACCGAAAAGATTTGAAAGGTCATCTGTATTACTAAGGTCACAGCGAACAGAACATACCCTATCGCCAAACTCTGCCTTCAGGTAACCGAGCTTTTTTTCATTGCGGGCAACCGCCCATATTTCATCTATATTTTCTTTGAGTGCTTCTTTGACAAATTCCTGCCCGAGACCACCTGTTGCACCTGTGATTATTGCTATCGAGGACATATATCTATACCACCTTTAGATTCAGAATTATACAAGCCTAAAACCATAAACACATCTGAATAAAAACTTAAATTATACTTTTCAGTATCATTAAATCCTACTTTACGATATAAAGCGATTGCTTTTGTGCTTGTAGACAAAGAATCAAGAAACATCTCCTTATAGCCATGCTTTTTAGCTTGGTTTATTGCGTAAATAAGCATCTTTTTTCCATATCCCTTACCCTGATACTGTTCTAACAGATATAATGATTTCAGCTCGCAGCGTTTGTTATCCAATTCCTAAATAGCGACTGTTCCAATAATATTGTTGTCATCAAACATACACCAGAATCCTACAAAATGTTCTGCAATGTTCAAGTAATAACTATGTCTGCCGTTTATATCCAAACTTCTGTGTTATTCAGGCAAACATTCTTCCAAAAAAGAAATCAGCGAAGGTTCGTACTCTTTTTGATATTCAATTATTTCAAAAGACTGTGGGTTCATATGTTTTATTCCTCTAAAACTCTGATTTTTACAGAAACCTACGTTTTGCACATACCAATATTATACATCATAATCTCTGAAAAAGCAACAGCCGCACAGTGATTTAAAGTACTGTAACGGCTGAAGGTTTATCGTATGACGAGGAATGCACTGAATGTTTAAATCAACAATAGTAATCGACTTTTCAAAAGAAATCGACCTATTTGCTTATTACTTCATTACTTCTGACCGCCGCCGCTTTTTGCGTGATGGATATGCCAGTTATTACGACAGGCAGGCTTAAAAGCTACATATTGAAAAATGTTGAAAATGTGGAGATTTTATGTTAAAATAAAAGTGTTGAATTACTCACTTTGAAAGTTAAAAAAAGAAGATATATAAAATGTCATAGAGTTTTTTTGGATTTATACGTTTATATTAATAGGGGGGACATAAAAAAATATGAATGACGGTGCAGATAATTACAGCCGTTATATAAATGGAGACGATGAAGGACTTGCTGATATTATTCGTGAATATAAAAATGGATTGATGCTTTATATAAACAGTATCGTAAAAAATATACATACTGCCGAAGATCTTACGGAAGATACATTTGTAAAGCTTGCAGTGAAAAAGCCAAGATACAGAAAAAAGCATACATTCAAAGCATGGCTTTATTCGATCGGAAAAAATACAGCATTGGACTACTGCCGTAAATACAGTAAAGAACTTGATATAGATAACATAGATGAACATAAAGAGATATATGATGAAGAAAACGCTGAAAGAAACCTTATAAAAAATGAAGATAAGATAGAACTTATGAGAGTTATGAAAGAACTTACACCGGAGCATCGACAGGTACTTTATCTTAAATATATTGAACAGCTTGATAATAATGAAATATCAGTAATTACAGGCAAAAGCAAAAGGCAGACCGAACAGCTTTTATATTCGGCTAAAAATTCATTGAGAAAAAAATTGGAGAAAGGAGGGTTTCAGTATGAAAAGCAGTGAAGAGATGATAAAAATAGTTCTTGAAAGACGTGATGCTGAACTTGAGAAAAGAAAGAAAAAGCGTCTTGTTTATATCAGATATGCAGCCGCCGTTTCAGCACTTTGTTTTGTTGCTGTTATAGGAATAGGTGTATCTAAGCTTACTGACGAACAGAAAGATCTTTATGATTTTGAGAGCAGTCAGGAAATAACTGATGAAGTGTCAGAGCCGGAAACAGAAAGCATTGAAGATAGCGGAAGCGGTTTTGTAGTTATACCGTATGATGAGAATGGAGAATTGCTGCAGGACAGTACGGAAGCCCATGAAAATGAGAAAACTATTTATAATGAAAGTGCTGGTGATACGGCTAATGATACCGCATCGCTGATAGGTTTAACAGGAATACATGAGAAAAAGAATAACAGCGGTTTTACTTCAAAGACGACAAGAACTTTGTCAGAAAATGCAAAAACAACAAAAACGGCAAAGATCACTAAAAACATTAAGAATACCGGTACTGTAAAAAATACCAAAGCGGCAGCGGACATAAAGCAGGGAAGTTTTACGAATGTAAGTACAGTTACAAAAAAAGTACCGGATAAGCAGACGAATAAAATAACAAATGCAGAAACAGCAGTAAATGAAGCTACAAAGCCGATCACAAAATCTGTTACGAGAAAGATAACTAAACCGGTCATAACCGATTATACGGCAGAAATAGACGTAATGGATAAGAACACCATTGAATCTGTTCCGGCAATAGTGCCGACCACTAATGTATGTATATCTACTATACCACAGGAAACGGAAACGAGTATTTCTGAGCCGGAAGAGTATGATATAGTTGATCCTATTGAATATAACGGAAGCACATATTATTTTTCAAGATGGGGAAATTATGAAGATGATATAAGCGGTGCCGGAAGTTATAATATCGCTGGTTTTGAGTTATGGATAAAACCTAAAAGCGAAGATGAGATATGTGTAATGTATATGGGTCAATGGGAAATATATGTATATAAAAGAGAATACTGATAAGACCGATCGTGAAAACGATCGGTCTTAAATAATAAAATGCAGCGTAACATTACAATTACGCTGCATTAAAACTGTTTTATATGTGCTGTATTTATGCTCAGCTTTTATTGAAATATGTTTAGAAAATCAGAGCATTTTAGCATCTATAAGCTGCACATAAGTTCCGGTATCATCGGTATAACAATTGAAAAGACCTTCAACTGTTATTTCGTCATTTAAGTTTGGATAATCATCCGGGTATTTATTATCACCGGCAAGTTCAAATTCTATTCCCTGAGCGCAGCAGGCAGTAGCGTCTTTTACTATTACTGCATAATACTCCTGACCGCTGTTTTCGTCCTTGTAGTATGAAAAAGGTCCTTTTGCAATGATCGTTTTACCCTCATAGTCCTGAGGTTCATTCATCATTGCAAAAACTTCAGAGTATACAACTGTAGGCGAGAGCTCACGAAGATCTAAAACGTCACCCGTAGGTTCTTTTTCTGATACTAGATTGCTTATCTTATTTTTTTCGGTTACTTTATCTTCTTTAGCTTCTGTTTGTGCTTTTGATGAACTATCCATAAGACTGTTCATTACTTCATTAGTTGCTGATTTATTGGATAGTTCGCAGCCTGTCAATGCTGACAATACTGCTGCCGATAATAAAACAGCTAATGCTTTTTTCATTTTGCTGTGCCTCCTCTTATTTTTCCAGCTGCAAAGAATATTATGAATCCAGCAATGTCTATTCCTACTATTGTTGAGCCTACGGGAGTTCCGTATAGTATAGATATTAGAAGTCCGAGTCCGGCGCAAACTACTGAAAAAACAGTTGAGCAGACTGTTACAGATAAAAAGCTTTTGAAGACTCTCATAGCTGAAAGGGCAGGGAATATCACAAGTGCTGAGATAAGGAGCGAACCTACAAGGTTCATGGCAAGTACGATTATCACGGCAATAATCACGGCAATTATAAGATTATATACGCTTGCTTTCATGCCAGTAGCTCTTGCAAAATTTTCGTCGAATGTAACTGCAAATATCTTGTTGTATAAAAGCGTAAATAGTATTATCACTGATGCTGAAAGTATCACAGTTACCCAAAGTTCTGATGATGTGAGGGTGAGTATAGATGTCGAGCCGAAAAGCGTGCTGCAAACATCGCCTGAAAGATTTGAATTTGACGATGCTGTAAAGATATTCAATATAAGATATCCTAAAGCAAGTGAGCCTACAGAGATCATTGCAATAGCGGCATCGCCTTTTATTTTTACACGCTTTCCGCCGCAGAGTATCAGTACTGCACAGAGTATAGTTGCAGGCAGCACGAAAAGCATATCGTTAGTGAATCCCATAACTCCTGCTACAGCCATTGCACCGAATGCTGCGTGTGAAAGACCATCGCCTATGTATGAAAAGCGTTTTAGAACTAATGTTACTCCAAGAAGCGATGAACAAAGAGCAATAAGAAGCCCCACTATTATCGCATACTTGACGAAATCGTGTTCCCAATACATTGCAATCTTATTAAATATTTCGCTCATTTACTGCACCCTCAATCATATTATTTCAGTGCTTGTTTAAGCACATCGAGATCAGATTTCATTACCGATAAGTATGTATCCCCATTTTTTACATCTTCTGAGGTTTTTGACTGCATTGAATCAATAGTCAGTATTTGCTGATCTTTGTTTTTGGTATTATCAACTATTGTTTTTGCAATAGACTGATCGCTTTTGTCAATTGTAAGAACTGCCGGAAGACTAAGCTCATCTATCTTTTGCGCTAAGAATAAAACCGTTTCAAAACTTGCTTCGGTCTCAGCTGAACAGCCGACAAATGCGGCATAATAGTTTAATCCATAATCATCTGTAAGATACCTGAAAGGAAATCTATCGCCGAAAAGTACTGTTTTGTTCTTGGCGGAACTTACAGCCTGCTGATATTCACTGTCAAGCTTGTCCAATTCTGATGTATAGTCGGCAAGATTTTTCTTGTATTTGTCTGCATTAGAACTGTCGAGTTTACATAGTCTGTCGGCTATTTCTGTGCAGACCGTTTTTGCGTTTTTAAGAGATAACCATACGTGTTCGTCATATTCGGGCTCTTCTTCTTCTGCCTCATTTCCCTCTTCTTCCTCTTCCTCAGCCTGCATACCCTCGACAACTTCTTCTTCCTTGACAGAGTTTCCAAGCAGTTCGAGAAGGTTTATCACTTCCATTTTGTCGTTTTTCTTTTCTTTGAGTGCATCTTCTACCCAGCCGTCAGATTCACCTCCGACGTATATAAACATATCGCATGAAGAGATCTTAACTATATCATCGGCTGTAGGCTGATAACTGTGAAGATCAACGCCATTGTCAAGAAGCATAGTAACTTCTGCTGAATCAGTTTCTTTTCCCAATATAGCCTCTACCCAGTCATATTCAGGGAATATAGTTGTAACTATACTGATCTTATCTGAGTCTTTATCGGTGCTGCTTCCGCATCCGGAAAAGCAGAATAGTCCGATAACGGCTGCTGTTATAACTAATATTAAACGTTTCATATAAAACCTCCAGAATTTAAAAAAATATTAAGATATATGCTGATAAACAAGGTATCAAATATTAAGTCTTATCTTTTGTATTATAAGGTCGTTTCTTATATAAGATGATCTGATTTTAATTACTTCTATAATTATTGAAAATGTAAGCAGTAAGATAATCGCTGATATTACAGATGATGAACGTTCATTTATATTTTTCTCAAGTATATATAGTGTATTGCATATAGAACAGTTATCTCCGCAGCAGTGATGATCGCTTTCTGAGGCAATAAAAATCAACGAGAAAATAAGACTTAACAGCAATAAAACTGCTGTAATAAATGCAGCAGTTCTTTTTTTATTCATAGACATTACCTCCCGGTTGATTTATAGTTAACGTCATAAAAATACAAAGTTATTTTTAAAATGATATCCATTATCATTTTAGCATATAAAAAAAATTTTGTCAATAGATATTTTTCAATATTATCAAGAAAGCAAAGCCTTGTTGACAGACTTTGCTTTAAGGCAGTACCGCACAATCTTTGTGAGGTATTGCCTTAAATAAACACAAATTCATTGTCTGTATTTTTTTCGGAAATAAATGTGCTGATCTTTTTTACATCAATATTATCACCAATTACTATTATAACAGGCTGTCCTTCATCAGAATATGAAAGCTCTGTTTTATCCAAAACAGCGTTTATTTTTATCCATTTTCCATCGGAAGTCGGAACAGAGCCTTTTATGCGGAATATTTTGCCGCAGCTATGGTCAGACATTATTTTTTCTATAAGAGGACGTATTTCACTTTCGGGAAGTTTTATGTGCATAAAATAATGCGAGGCGCTTTTTATATCCTCTGATGAATACTTTTTTACGTAACTTGAACCTCTGTATCCTGATGATGAGAGCTTTTTGAGATCATTTTCATCAAGCTCTTCCCAGTCTTTGATGAAAAGGTCAGACGGTCTGAATTGTCTGTCGCATTTTATTTTGGAAAGCGATTTGTTAAGATGTGTCATTATTCGCTCGGATATATGCTCGTCTGATTCATCTGGAAAAGAAGAGCGCTTACTGAGAATAAGCTTTCCGCAGCAAGCTGATTCAGATGCAAGAAGATATTCCATTTGGTCTGAAAGAGTATCTTCCATCTCGGCATCAATTATAGTTAGTATGCTTCCTATCTCGAACCATTTGTCGAGAGGTGATTCATGGAGAGCATCAAAAAATTCATCCATGTCAAAAATTCCGGAAGGTTCGATAATTAGTCTGTCAAATTGCTGCATTCCCATAGAGATAAGCTGTGTTTTAAAGCGCCTTTTGTGACAGCATGGATCGCCGCCGCCAACTATCATTTCAATATGACAGTTTTCGGAGCGCAGTTCTCTGAGCATCATCATGTCGATATTTACAGCACCGAAATCGTTTTCGAGTATAGCTATTTTTTTACCTTGCTTCAAAAAATATGAGGCATATTTTTTCAGGAAAGTAGTCTTTCCTGAACCTAATATGCCTGTTATGAGATCAACTTTCGTCATAGTCTTTCCCTTTGCTTTATGTTTCTTTCTATTTCACGCTTAGCATCTTTTTTAGCGGCAGCTTCACGCTTATCGTAAAGCTTTTTACCTTTGCAAAGACCAAGCTGCACTTTTACTATTGAACCTTTGAAATAAAGCGACAGAGGGATAAGAGTAAGACCGTCCTGTTTAACTTTTCCGAAAAGACGGTTTATTTCCTTTTTGTGCATAAGAAGTTTTCTCACTCTTATCGGGTCACGGTTAAAGATATTCCCTTTTTCGTAAGGGGATATGTGCATACCTTTTATGAAAAGCTCGCCGTTGTCTATCGAACACCAGCTGTCCTTCAGATTAACTGAACCCTGACGCACAGATTTTACTTCTGTGCCGGTGAGTTCTATCCCTGTCTCCATGCTTTCAAGAACAAAGTATTCGTGACGGGCTTTTCTGTTTTCGGTTATTGTCTTGAAGTTTTCTTTTCCCATTGCGAATACCTCCGTAATTCTTTATTTTCCCATTAGCTCTCTTGCAAGCGCATCAATTTCAGCCTTATTCTTTTCGTTTACTGCCGAAAGGATCTTTATCTCATTTTCGCAGTATGTCAGTTCTTTTGATTTTTCAAACATAGCCTTCATACATTTAACTGCTGTAGGAGCCCATGAACCGTTCTCTATAAATGCAACGGTCTTATTCTGGAAATTCTTTTCCGTAAGTTCATCTATAAACTGTTTCATGAAAGGGAATATACCGCCATTATAGGTCGTTGTGGCAAAAACAACTTTACCGTATCTGAATGTATCTTCGATAGCTTCAGCCATATCGCATCTTGCAAGATCGTTTACTGCAACTTTAGGACAGCCTAATGCTTTTAGTTTCTCAGCAAGTATCTCTGCTGCATTTTTTGTATTGCCGTAAACAGAGGTATAATTGATAACGACACCTTCGCTTTCAGTACCGTATCCAGACCATGTATTGTAAAGATCAAGATAGTATTTGAGATCATCTTTAAGTATCGGACCGTGCAAAGGACAGATAGTTTCTATATCAAAAGAGGAGACTTTTTTTAGTACAGCCTGTACCTGTGCGCCAAATTTACCAACGATGCCGAAATAATAGCGTCTTGCTTCACAAGCCCAGTCCTCATCTGTATCAAGAGCGCCGAAT
>CADBQZ010000171.1 GCA_902796865.1 uncultured Ruminococcus sp.
ACAGGCGCTATAAGGTTTGTGTTGCAGCCGATAAAGCAGTTGTCGCCGATAACGCATCTGCTCTTTACTATTCCGTCGTAGTTTACTGTGACCGTTCCGCAGCCGAAGTTTACTTTCTTTCCGACATCGCTGTCGCCTACATATGTAAGATGAGCAACGGCTGTTCCCTCGCCGATAGTAGAATTCTTTATCTCAACAAAGTCGCCTATCTTTACACCGCTCTTTATATGGCTTCCCGGACGGATATGCACCCATGGACCTATCTTTACGCCTGCATCTATAGTCGAGCTGAACGCCTGAACGTAATTGAGCTTTACTTCATCTTCGATAACACAGCTGTCGATTATACAGTTAGGACCTATCGAACAGTTTTTGCCTATCTTTGTATTTCCGGTAAGATGAGTTCCGGGAAGTATCTCTGTACCCGGTTCTATAGTAACGCCTCTTTCGATAACTATGCCGTCGGTACAGGAGAATTCAACGCCGTTGTCAAGGTGTTTTTCGATAATGGTATTCCTTGCGATATTATTAAGTTCCAAAAGTCCCTTGCGGTCGTTTGCACCCATTACCACATCAGGATTTTCCGATGTGAACGCACCAGCCTTCATGCCGCTTTCAAGTGCTTTTTCAACAGTATCCGTAAGATAGTACTCTCCCTGTGAATTATCTCTGCCGAGTTTTTTGAGAAGCACCATAAGATCTGCTGTCTTGAACCAGTAAGCGCCCGAATTGACTTCGTTTATCTGTTTTGTCTTCTCGTCTGCGTCTTTATGCTCAACGATAGCCTTCAAAGCACCGTTTTCATCTCTTGTTATCCTGCCGTAGCCTGTAGGGTCTGAGATCCTTGCTGTTATAACAGTAACAGAATTGCCTGACTGTGTATGGAAGCTAAGTGAATCTTTAATAGTATCGCTGTCGATAAACGGTGCATCACCGCATACGACAAGCGTATTGCCGTCCTTATTCTCTTCAAGAAAGCTTTCAGCCTGCATTACGGCATGACCCGTACCGAGCCTTTCGCTCTGCAATGCTGTTTCATATCTTCCGTTTAAATATTCGTCGATATATTCAGCCTTATATCCTTTTACTATACAAAGCTTTTCAAGTCCCGACTCTTCACAAGCCTTTATGACCCATTCGAGCATAGGTTCGCCCAGAACTTTAAACATAGGCTTTGGTATATCCGACTTCATTCTTTTTCCCTGGCCGCCTGCCAGTATAACTGCATTATCCATCTTGTTCCTCCGATTACGAATCATATTTCATAAGAGATGTTTTATCATACTATATTCTCTTATTTTTACAGCTATAAAAAATGCCTTACTTATTATTATGACAGGATTTTGTCCATTTTTCAAGTGATTTTAAAAAAAAAATAATAATTCTCGATTTTTTGTGAATATTGCCAAAATTCACAAAGAAATATTTTTTTTGAAAATCTATGGAAATTTATTCTTATTTATGTTATAATAGTAATAACCAGACTGGAGAGTGGGATAATTGTGTCTGCTCGTCCAGATCTGAGATCTAAAATCTGGAGGTAATTACCAATGGCTACAAAATACTGTTACCTTTTTAAAGAAGGTAATGCAACAATGAGAGAACTTCTCGGCGGTAAAGGTGCAAACCTTGCTGAGATGACATCTATCTTCGGTGCTGAAAGAGTACCTCAGGGCTTCACTATCACAACAGAAGCTTGTACAAAGTACTATGAGGACAAAGGTATCTCAGACGAGATCACAGCTGAGATAAACGAATACATCGGCAAGATGGAAGAGATCACAGGCAAGAAGTTCGGTGACAAGGAGAACCCGCTCCTCGTTTCAGTTCGTTCAGGTGCTCGTGCTTCAATGCCGGGTATGATGGACACTATCTTAAACCTTGGTCTTAACGAAACAGTTGTTAATACTATCGCTGAAAAGTCAAACAACCCTAGATGGGCTTGGGACTGCTACAGAAGATTCATCCAGATGTACTCAGACGTAGTTATGGAAGTCGGCAAGAAGTACTTCGAAGAACTCATCGACCAGATGAAGGAAAAGAAGGGTGTTACTCAGGACGTAGAGCTTGATGCTGACGACTTAAAGGAACTCGCTTCACAGTTCAAGGCTGAATACAAGGCTAAGATCGGCACAGATTTCCCTGACGATCCTAAGGAACAGCTCTTCGGCGCTATCAAGGCTGTATTCCGTTCATGGGACAACCCTCGTGCAAACGTTTACAGAAGAGACAACGATATCCCATTCAGCTGGGGTACTGCC
>CADBQZ010000172.1 GCA_902796865.1 uncultured Ruminococcus sp.
AATGCAGATCACATTTCATAAAAGACCCTTCTTTCTTATCCTCAGCAGTTTTGCTGAACTTTAGGATTTTTTATTTTTCACTCAGGAGCATTCTGCCAAAGTGAATATATACAATATTATTATATCACGGTTTTTTTGCAAAATCAACCCTTAATAATATTTAATCTGTATTCGTTAATTTCAGTTTGTCCTGTTTTTGAAAAACTTACTTGTTAATTCCCCCAAATTATGATATAATGATTATATCATAATTTGGGAGCAACACTGTATATGAGAAAAATAATTATCTTTTTCAAGAAAGAGCTGATGCTCACTCTTTCGGTAACAGCTGCACTTGCAGCTATGTTTATCACTCCTCCGACTTTTCAGCGGTTCAAAGAGCTTGACTGGCACACTTTAGGAACGCTCTTTATGATGCTGTGTGTACTCGAAGGATTCAAGCGTGAAAATGTTTTAAAGCCTTTGATAGGCTTTGCCGTCAAACTTAAAACAATGACAGCACTTTCATTGTTTATGATATTCGGTGTATTCTTCACATCAATGTTTGTAACTAATGATGTTTCACTTATAATATTCGTGCCTCTTACAATATTCACATTCAGAAGCGCCGGAAAAGAAAAGTATATACTCCCTGTGATAACTATGGAAAATATCGCAGCTATACGAGGATCCCTGCTGACACCGTTTGGAAGCCCTCAGAATCTTTTCCTATACGGACAATCAGGTACTAATATCGGAAATTTTATGCTTCATATGCTTCCGCTGTCTCTTATGTCAGCCGTACTTCTGATAGCGTTTGTAATATTTCTTTACCGTAAAAATATCCATGAAGAAATGACAGCGGATCCGGCTTCTGTATCAGGAAAATGGGAAAAAGCAGGACGGACAAAACGTATTACATACATAATTTTGTTCGGACTTATCATATTCGTAATAGTATCAAGAACACAGTACTGGTATATAGCCGCCACAATAGTACTTGCTGCGATCCTTATAGTTGACAGACGGCTTCTTCTGAAAGTTGACTACATTTTGCTTGTGACATTCTTATGTTTCTTTATATTCTCATCATCAATATCGGCTAATGAAACAATAGCTTCTTTCCTTAAAGATGCTGTAGCCGGACAGGAATACTGGTGGGCTATAGGTCTTAGTCAGGTTATATCCAATGTTCCTGCATCTATCGTTTTATATCCTTTTACCGAAAACTTCTCCGGGCTTATATACGGTGCAGACACAGCAGGTCTTGTATCTATCATAGGCTCACTTGCTTCGGTCATAAATTACAGGATCTATATCCGTGAATACCCCGGAAACGGAAAAAAATTTTTAAAGACATTCACACTTATAAGTCTTGCGTTTTTTGCAATAGTTGTAATACCCGGATACCTGCTTTGCAAATGGAGATTCTTTTAAGAAAAATACATACCCCTGGAGCGGAAGCCTCAGGGGTAAATTTTATTCATCATCTTTTCCGTAATAAGTAAAGCTTAACATTGTAAGATCATCAAACTGCGGTGCATCACCGACAAAATTATCAACAGCTTTTTTAACGTTATCCAGAAGTTTTTCATTTGAAGCGTCCGGTTCACTGTTAAGTGCATCAACAAGTCTTTCTACGCCAAAAAGTTCCTCATTGCTGTTTGTCGCTTCGGGGACGCCATCAGTATACACAAAAATGACATCTCCTTTATTCAATTCAAATTCATGTTCTCTGAATTTTATACCGGACATTGCTGCAACAGCAAGAGAATGACGGTATTTTACAAGTTCATATTTGCCGTCTTTGTGCTTCAATATTGGTATGTCTGTCGATCTCTGACGTCAGATCTGAAAAACTCTCCGCAAGCACGCATAATTCATTGCGTCCTTTTATTTTGCTCATGTTTTCCAAAACATCCGAGCTTATCTTATCATTCTTGTATTTCAAAATGCTTCTGGTTATTTTCTGTATAGGAGAGATCGCTCTGTAATAAATAAGGAGCATGAGTAAACTGTTCAATATTATCAGTACTATAAGTCCGATAAGCATAGAATTCAGA
>CADBQZ010000173.1 GCA_902796865.1 uncultured Ruminococcus sp.
ATCTGTCACAGTATATGAGCCTGTGATCGGATGATATACTGAGTAACCATACATAATATACCTTTTGCCCCTGCCTTTTTCCGGCAGGGCATTTGGCTGAATAATAAAAATTTCAAAAATACAGAAACGGAGTGGGAATATAAATGAAAAAAAGATTATTGGCGGCAGCTGTTTCGGCTGTGGTATCGCTTTCATCAATGACAGCGGCTTTACCGGCAGTTACAAATGCCGCAGCAGCAGACAGCAAGTACAACTACGGTGAGGCACTGCAAAAATCCATGTTCTTCTATCAGGTACAGCAGGCAGGCGAACTTCCGGATTGGAACGAGGTATCATGGAGAGCAGATTCCATGGAAAACGATGAGGTTCCAGGCGGTTGGTTCGATGCCGGTGACCACATCAAGTTCGCTCTTACAAATGCTTATACTGCAACAGTTCTTGCATGGGGTATCTACCAGTACAAGGACGCTGTAAAAAAAGCCGGACTTTATGACAAGTATATGAAGAATCTCCAGTGGGGTCTTGATTACGTTGCAGGCTGCGACAGAGGCGACAAGGTAGTAGGTACTATCGCTGATGACGCATTCGACCATGTATGGTGGGGAAGCGCAGAAGTTTATATGAGAAAATATGTCCTCAAAGGCGGTACAGACCCTCGTCCATATGATGAGATAACCTGTACATCGACCGTTGCACAGATGGCATCTGCTATGGCTTCCGGATACCTTGTATTCAAAGACGAAGATAAGTCGCTCGCTGAAAGCTATCTCAAACACGCTAAGAGCCTTTTCGAGCTCGCCGATACCACAAGAGACAACACAGATCAGGCTACACAGGGCGGAGGAAACTACTATAAGTGTTCCGATTACTTCGATGATCTTTTCTACGCAGCAAACTGGATGTACATGGCAACAGGCGACGATTCATATCTTGATAAATGCGAAAAAGAATATATCCCGAATCTTGCAAAGGAACAACAGTCAACAGAGAGAAAGTTTACATGGGGCTTCTGTTGGGACGATGCTTTGCAGGCTGCTTCGCTCCTTTATGCTATAAATACTGACAAGCAGGAGTGGAAAGATCAGATCTACAAGCATCTTGAATACTGGACTACTGGTTACGGCGGCAAAAAGGTAAATTATACTCCCGACGGTCTTGCATGGCTCTTCCAGTGGGGTTCGCTCAGACACGCTACTACAACAGCATTCTTAGCATCTGTTGCCTGTGATACTATCTTCAAGGGCGATGCTGCTAAGGAAGAAAAGTACAATACATGGGCTAAGAGTCAGATGGACTACGCTTTCGGCGACAATGATCTTGGCATGAGCTATGTTCTCGGCATGGGAGACAAGAACCCGAGGTCATGTCACCACAGAACAACAAGCGGTGTATGGGACGACAAGTGGACTAAACTCGGCACAGATCCTGCTGAGGAAGGCGGACTTCTTTCTACTGACGGAAGCCTTGTTGAATATGCACATACACTTTATGGTGCCCTCGAAGGCGGTCCGAATATGGACGGAACATTCAAAGATGAGGTAAATTCTTATCAGAATACAGAGGTTGCTATCGACTACAACGCAGGCTATACAGCAGAGCTTTGTGCGCTCCTCGATGACTACGGCGGAACACCGCTTGCAGACTTCCCGCCAAAGGAAACTCCTAAGTGGGACGAATTCTTTATGAAAGCTTCTATCAATCAGGCAGCAGGAAGCTACACTGAAATAAAGGCTTTTGCAATGAATCACACTGCTTGGCCTGCAAGAACGATAAAGGATCTTTCATATAACTACTACTTTGATATATCAGAGCTTGAAAAAGCAGGCTATTCCATAAATGATGTGTCAGTAAGGGTAGGCTATGACCAGCACAGCGGCGATGAAGGAAAAATATCTATCTCCGATCCGATCCAGTATGACGGAAGCGTATATTATGTAAAGCTCAAATTCAATGACGGACGTGTGGTAATGCCTACCGGACAGTCTGAACACCGTTCAGAATGCCAGTTCAGGATCTCTATCCCGGACAATATTCAGGGTGTATGGGATACATCAAATGACTATTCATTCGCAGGTCTTACACAGGGCGGCGAAGATGCAATGGTAGTTACAGATAAGATCACAATGTACGACGGTGATACCCTTATCTGGGGTACTGAGCCGGACGGCACAAAGCCTACCCCGACTGATCCGTCAGAAAAGCCTGACGATCCGGTGGTACCTTCTGTCAAGGGCGATGCAAATATAAACGGCAGCTTTGAAGTTGCTGACGTAGTTCTCATGGGTCAGTTCCTTACAAATCAGAAGACTATGACCGAAAAGGGCATGATAAACTCTGATATGAACGAAGACAGTAAGCTCAACGTATTTGACTGGGGCATAATGAAAAAGAGAATTGCAGCAACTGCTAATAAACAATAAGAAATATATCATCAGACCTCCGATAAAAATCGGAGGTCTTTTTCACCCATAAAATTGACTCGCAGCAAAAGCTGCGAGTCATATTTTTTATATTCCGCTTTCTCCGTAGTTGGAAAGTACTCTTGCAGAAGGATCGTTTACATCGCATCCTTCCCACTGTTTATTAGGCATCCAGAAATCAACTATCATTTCACTGTTGCCGCTATAATACTTTTCAAATATCTCACGGTATAAGAGTGACTCCTTTGTAAATGGTCTTGCATGACTATATTTTATACGTTTCTGTTCAAACTCGTCATCAGTATAATAATTATTCGCATAATCCTTCAGATGATCTACCATTGAATGACCTACCGCATCTGAGAATGCTGCCTTTTCACGATATAATATATCATGCGGAAGATAATCACCTTCAAAGGCATGACGAAGAAGATATTTTCCTTTATTGTACTTGTTAAGTTTCTTTTCCGGATCGACCGCCATAACATATTTCACAAAATCAAGATCGCCGAACGGAACTCTTGCTTCAAGAGAATTTACAGAAATACATCTGTCTGCACGAAGCACATCATACATATGAAGTTCATGTACACGCTTTGCGGATTCTTTCTGAAATTCTTCCGCATTCGGTGCAAAATCAGTATACTTATATCCAAAAAGTTCATCTGATATTTCACCGGTAAGAAGTACTCTGATATCCGTCTGTTCATGTATCGCCTTGCAAAGAAGATACATACCCATGCTTGCTCTTATAGTCGTTATATCATATGTACCAAGAAGCTTTATAACATCGTCAAGAGCGCCTAAAACGTCTTCCTTTGTAATGATTATCTCTGTATGCTCACTTCCGATATATTCAGCTGTCTGTTTTGCATACTTTAAGTCTATGGCATCAGTATTCATGCCGACCGCAAATGTTTTTATAGGTTTATCGCTCTCCTTCTGTGCTATTGCACATACCAAAGATGAATCAAGTCCTCCCGAAAGAAGAAATCCGACTTTTGCATCTGCTTCAAGTCTTTTTCTTACGCCCTCGACCAGCTTGTCGTGGATATTTTTACAAACCGTTTCAAGATCGTCGTCAATGACCTTATCAACTCTTGAAATATCACGGTAGCAGGTAAACGAACCGTCTTTATAAAAATGTCCGGGTGGAAACGGTCTGATAGTCTTGCAAAAACTTGTAAGGTTCTTAGGTTCGCTTGCAAAAAGCATATTTCCTTCATCATCTTTTCCGTAATAAAGCGGACGAATGCCTATCGGATCACGGGCAGCTATGAATTGTCCGCTTTTCCCATCATATATTATAAGCGCATATTCCGCATCAAGCATATCGAACATATCAGTGCCGTATTCCTTATACATAGGCAAAAGTATCTCACAGTCGCTCTCACTTTTAAAGCTGTATCCTTTTTTTATAAGCTCATCTCTTATCTTCTTAAAACCGTATATCTCTCCGTTGCATACACATCTGCTTCCGTCAAGTGAAAAAGGCTGCATACCCTCCGGTGAAAGTCCCATTATCGAAAGTCTCTGAAATCCCAGAACACCGCCGCCTACTTCTTCTATACGGCTGTCGTCAGGGCCTCTTGAAATTGTTGCTTCAAGTCCGCTTTTTACTTTTTCGGCTCCCCCGTTTTTTCCGATAAGACCCATTATCGTACACATTGCTATCCCTCCGTGACAGTTTTCTTATTGTTATGTATCTTCATATCAAATTTATTTTTACCGGAAGCTTTTGAAACATCTATCGGATATTCTCCGGTAAAACAGCCGCTGCAGTATCCCTGTCCGCCTATAAGTTCTCCTAGGCTTTCTATCGGCAGGAATGCAAGCGAATCTGCACCTATCGCCTTTGCGATCTGCTCATTCGTATCATATTTTGCAGCGATCAGATCATCTTCCGAATCAATATCCGTTCCAAAATAACATGAATGCTTAAACGGCGGAGCAGATATCCTTACATGAACTTCTGCAGCACCTGCATCATACAAAAGCTTTACTATACGCTCGCTCGTAGTTCCTCTTACAATAGAATCATCTATCATAATGACACGTTTGCCTTTTACTGTTTCCTTTATCACATTGAGCTTTATTTTTACTGCACTCTCACGCTGGTGCTGCTGCGGCTGTATAAAACTCCTTCCGATATACTTGTTTTTTATAAAGCCTATGCCATATGGTATTCCGCTTTTTTTAGAATATCCCAAAGCCGCATCAAGTCCTGAATCGGGAACACCTATGACTATATCTGCATCAACAGGTGCAGTTTCGGCAAGTATCTCTCCTGCCCTTATTCTTGCATGATGGACCGAAGCACCATTTATTATGGAATCCGGACGGGCGAAATATATATATTCAAAAATACATATATTTTCTTTCGTGGCTTTTTCGGTATACATAGACCTCATGCCATTTTCATCTATTATCAATATCTCACCCGGTTCAACATCACGGATAAATTCCGCACCGACCGCATCAAGCGCACATGATTCCGATGCTGCTGCATAAGCCTCATCTCCTATCTTTCCTATGCAAAGCGGACGGAATCCATTTTTGTCCCTGAATGCTATCAGCTTCGTTGCCGTCATAAGTATACATGAATATGCGCCTTCGATCTTTGGCATTGCCCTTGCAACAGCCTCTTCTGTAGAGTCACAGCTAAGTCTCTCTTTTACTATGCTGTAAGCTATCGCTTCTGTATCAGAGCTTCCGTGGAATATGGCTCCGTGCATCTCAAAATCTTTCCTGAGTGCTGCTGCATTGACAAGATTTCCATTATGTACAAGAGCCATGTTTCCCTTTATATGCCTTATAACAAGAGGCTGGATATTGTTCGGATTTTTTCCGCCGAATGTCGAATATCTTACATGACCGATAGCCATGTTGCCTTCGCCTAAAGCTTCAAGCCTCTTTTTATCGAATACATCTGAAACAAGACCTTCATGTCTACGGTGCGATATCACTCCGTCGTCACAAACAGCTATCCCACAGCTTTCCTGCCCTCTGTGCTGTAAAGCATAAAGACCGAAATAAACTGACGAAGCTGCATCAGTTCTGTGTTTTTCATATATTCCGAATACTCCGCATTCTTCATGTATATCATCAAACATAATTTTCAAAAGACCCCTTTCAGAAGTTTCTATAACAACTTCTATAAGTACTGCTCATTTATCCTGTCTATCATTTCCGATGCAGCAAGAGTTTTCTTTATGCGTTTTTTCATCGCATACTGTTCCAGATAAGAATGTGCTTCTTCCTCAGTCATCCCACGATACTGCATGAGTCTGAATTTAGCTTTGTCTATAAGCCTTATCTCATCTATTTTCCGCTCAAGCTTTACCGTTTCCTCATACAAACTCCATGAGCGCTTTATTGCTGTATCTACAGCCTTTACTATCTGATAAAGCATCTGTTTGCCGAAAGGCTTTGAAACAGTTATTATACTGTACCTGTCCGCCATATCTGCTATTTTCTCATACATCTCACTCTTCACAAATATCATACAGGCTGACGATGTTTCTTCTGAAATAAATTCTGCTAGACCAAGTCCCTTTTCATCTGCAAGCGGCAGATTTATCATGACAAGCTCCCAAGCCATGTTTCCGCTCAGTATCCCTTTTGCCTGAGAAGCAGTTTCGGCTGTTTTGACATTACATCGGAAATTTTCTTTTATAAATGACGAAAGCGTATCTGCGGCAGTTTTGCTGCCGGAGATAATAAGAACGTTTTCCACATCAAACCTCCGTTAAAGATCGTAAAAATATCTTTTTTCTTCAAACTGCTCTTTATCAGATGCTTCCTGATAATCTTTCCACTCTTCCATTGCTGTTTCCTCTATATAACGCAGTATCTCGGCATTAAGATATTTTTTAAGAAAATCTGACTGAGATGCGTCATTTGCCGCAGCACTGATATTCTGAGGAAGCATTTTATATTCATTACTGTCAGGATCAAACTTGTCGGGAAGCGAAAGATCGTTGTCTATTCCTTCCAGAGAAGCGTATATCATAAGACCGAATACATAATACGGATTGCAGACACAATCAGGAGATTTAAGAACCATTTTACCCTCTATAGAGTGTTTATTATTTATCCTGATTATCTGTCCGTCTTCTTCATCAGACCACGTTACATATACCGGAAGATCCTTACCGGCAAGTCTGCTGTATGAATTCACCTTTGAATTTGTAAAGACAGTAAATTCACATATATGCTTTAGTATTCCTGCTGTTGCGGAACGTATAGCTTTATCATCTGCCGCTTCGGAATTATCATCATCGAAAATATCACTGTCATTTATTATACTCATTCCTATGTGCATACCATTTCCAGGTATCCCATAGGACGATTTAGGCATAAAGCTTGCGTGTACTCCATGATTGTCTGCGACCGACCTGACCGCTGATTTAAAGCTTAAAAATGTATCAGCTGCCTTCAAAGCGGACGATGCACTGAAATCTATCTCATGCTGACCCGGTCCGCTCTCGTGCCTTGAGGAGATCGGGTGTATGCCCATCTGTTCCATTGTAAGGCATACATCACGCCTGAAATTCTCCCCTTTATCTTCCGGGGCTATATCGCAGTAACCTGCATAATCATGAGGTGTTTTTGTAGGAAACCCATTTTCATCAAGCCTGAAAAGAGAGAATTCACATGATGTTCCAAATCTGAAACAATAACCTTTTCTTACAGCTTCTTTCATTGCTTTTTTAAGAAAATATCTGCTGTCTCCCTCAAACGGCGTGCCATCAGCATATTTTATATAGCAGAACATTCTTATAACTCTGCCCTGCTGAGGCCTCCACGGAAGCAAAGTCATCGTTGAGGCATCAGGGAAAAGAAATATATCCTTTCCTTTTGCCGTTTCAAATCCTTTTATCTTTTTTGCAGAGATCTTTGCTCCATGCCTAAATACTCCGCCCATCTCAGATGATAAAACGGATATGTTTTTAAGCTTTCCGTCTGTTGTACAGAATGTAAGCTTTACGAATTTAACATCATTTTCTTCAATATACTGTAATATCTCACTTTCTGAATATACCATGATTCCTCCCTGATAACTTTATTTTAGATTTGTATATCCCATAAGGTATTTGTCTGCTTCCTCTGCCGCATCTCTGCCCTCACGGATAGCCCTTACTACAAGCGACTGTCCTATGTGCATATCACCTGCGGTAAAGATATTTTCCTTGTTTGTTGCAAATCTTCCGCTTTCTGTTGCAGTACGTCCACGTTCGTCAAGTGTTACTCCAAATGCCTCAGCGACATATGACTGACAGCCTACGAATCCTGCTGCGATAAGACACAATTCACATGGGATAGTCTGCTCACTGCCTTCTATCTCCTTTGGTACGCTTCTGCCGTTTTCTTTATTCTTTATAAATTCAAGCTTTACAGTTTTTACAGCAGTAAGCTCTCCTTTTTCATTTGATATAAATTCCTTTACAGTCGTTTCATATATTCTGGGGTCGTTTCCGAAAACAGATATCGCTTCCTGCTGACCGTAATCGGTCTTGCAAAC
>CADBQZ010000174.1 GCA_902796865.1 uncultured Ruminococcus sp.
CATAAGCTGATCCGCCGCGTAAGCATTGATCAGTTCTATGCACTTGTAACCGGGCAGGACGATGCTTTCTATCAGATGTGCATGGTTCTTCCTTCCGTTATCCAGAAGGTCGTTGACGAAGCTGGTAGTTCAATAATACCGCATGATACGGTAATTGAGGAACTGAAGGCTAACGCAAGCAAGCAGAGCATAGATGATGATAACCTTGCAACTGCAATGGCTGTATATATGCTTGGTTTTGGCAGCTATAATGGGTTTGTCGGTGAATAGTTCACTGGAAAAAGAAAACAAACTATAATGTTACGATCCAATCAAATGCTTTATGATTCACATTCTTGGTCTTTATTCTGGCAGAGAACTATTGAACATTCCGATAGGGTACGGTATAAACCAATATGACAGAATCAACGACATACACTTTTTTAAGATGGTATTCGTGACCTTTAGTTGCGAGGGAAAGCGAAAGGAAAGGATTTTAGATGTGGGGGTGAATTCTCCTATAAAACTATTATGAAAAAACCATTGGGATATTATCTAACATCAAGCCTTTGTAATTTATACGCAAAACTGCTCCCAAATGATGCTTGGGAGCAGTCAGAGAAAAGGGAAACACCATTAACGGCGACCGGCCAGCCAACAAGCTAACCAGAGTTCACCTACGGAGTAACAGATAGCTCCAAATAAGAATCCCATGAAATCACCACCTTTCGCTGTGCAGATGTGTAGCATCATTACGGTTCTCTGCCTTTCTATGATTCTATTATAGCACATTGTTATAAACCAAGTGTTATCGGGGGAATTTTTACGGAGATTATGTTCTTGTTCCACCAAAGTTGGTTAATGGGGAGTATCTTCCTGCTTTCGATGAGTGTGGTCGCATTATAAATGGAAATGTATTTAACAGCCTTTACAAGAGTTTTGAGTTATGATCAAACTAAAATTATAGATTAATAGCTGTACAAATAGGTTTGATTATTATATACATTTACAAGGAGGTAATGTAATGCTGTTTGTAATATATGGCGGAACACTTGAACTGGGATTTATGAGCCGTGTACACTTTAAAAAGCATGGTTTTGATGTTGTTAAGAAATACAATTACGTAACAGAGACATCAAAAATCGACCAAACTAACTATGAAGTACCGACAGGTGTATACAAAGATTGGTTTAATGATAAAATTTATGTGAAAGAAGCAGAAATCAATAAACTCGATTTTCGTTATGAACAAGACGGGATTGTATTGGGGTTTGATAAAAGTCAAATCTTAAATGCTGTTCATGGTGTACAAGATTCAGTAATCACGCTATCAGCCTCCTCAATCGATTTTGTTCGTCAGCTTAAGAAAGCCTACGGTGACTATGTGACTACGATCTGTCTTCAGGTCGATATGGAGAGTGTTCGTACCCTTCTTGCTAGACAACCGGGCATCTCTAAGATGGAATCTAATACCCGTTTTCAAAGTTATATTATGACCCAGCAGGTATATCTTGATAATTTGGAGTTGTTTGATTGCAGCGTTAGATACGAACAGAAGCCTTCGCTTTTTGATTTTGAGGCTCTGTACAAGCAATATGACCATATTATCAAAGAGAGAAAAACACTAGAACATATTCTAAACAACAAAACCTATGTCGAATTGCCCTATACCGGAAAAGAACCTTATGCATTCGTAAGCTACAAGCATGAGGATAAAGAGCAAGTATATCCTATACTGCATATGCTTCAAAGAAATAGCGCTCGTATCTGGTATGACGATGGGATAGAAGGTGGACAGAACTGGCAGCAGATAATTTCGCAGAAGCTGGAAGGCAGTTCGTTGTTTCTCTTGTTTTCCTCGGAATTATCGGTAAAATCCGAAAATATTTTGGACGAAGTATATACAGCATTCCATTTTTTAAATAAAAATTGTGTGACAATACGTCTTGACAATGCAACATTTGATCATATTACAGAAGCGAGAATCAATCGACACCAAACCCTTAGTGTCAATGATCAGCAACTTGAACCAAAGCTTATTAGTGCAATAGAAAACAGAACCCCCGAATTGTTTAGCAGATAATACGGTATTACCTTAAGCTTTTTACAACAAACAAAAAAACATACCAAAGGAGGTATAGTTCGTGAAAAAAGATATTTTTATTTCTTATAGGAATGATGGCGTTGGCAACAACTTTGCGACCAGAATAACAAATGATTTGAAACAAAAGGGGTATAGCGTCTATTTTAATCCCGAGGAAACCAGATGCGGAGATTTCCCCGAAAGACTTACAAACGCAATTTCCCAATGTAAGGATTTCGTATGCATTGTTACAAACGGATATTTGGACAGCCTTATAGCTAATGCGAAGGTCTGCTGGACGAGAGAGGAACTGCTGTGTGCAAAAAGGTTGGATAAAAACATTGTTCCGTTGTTGGTAAACGGAGCTGAAATGCCGAGCGATGCTTCAATAATGCCGGAAAGCCTTCAGTTCTTTCCTAAGATAGATGCTCTTGTGTTTTCTGAACAATACTTGAATTCACCGTTCAATTCGCTTTGCGGCGTATTGCTGTCAAAAAACGATGGAACTAACGGATATCGGGATACTGATAAAAGCAGTGAGTTGTTTGATCCCGACAGGTCGTTGGACGATATACTTGAAAAAGCGAACAATGGAGATGAAAGGTCGATGCTCAGTGCGGGGATATACTACTATTATGGTATCTCCGGCGGAAAAGACGAACGCAAGGCGGCTGCGTGGTTCAAAAAGGTATCAGCGGAGAATGGAGAATATGCACCAACGGCTGATAAGTTTATTGCCCGTATGTATTACGCAGGTAGTATGCCTCGTGAAGAACAATCGTATGAAAAAAGCTACGAATATCATGTAAGATCAGCCGAAAGAGATCTGTATTCTGCCGGGCAGGTCGGATTTATGAGAAGCATAGGCAGCGGATGTCAATATGATTATAAAAAGACAGAAGAGTATTATCTCAATATATTGGATTCAATGTACGATTCTCAAAAAAAGACATTGTGCTCGTTTTATATGACTCATGGAGAGTTCAAAAAAGCTGCCAAGATATATGCTGAAATGGCAGAAAGCGTCCCGGAAGCAGCGTACCAATTAGGTTTATTATACAAGCAAGGAGTATTAAGTGAACCTTTTATGCCTGACTATACAAAAGCTGCATACTATCTACAGATGGCACTGGATAAGGGATATATGCAAGCTGCTTACGAATTGGGTGTAATTTACTTTAATCCAACGGGTAATTTCAAAAAAGATTTCAAAAAAGCGGAAAAGTGTTTTCTTGTTGCAGCCAAACACGGAAGTGCAGATGCTCAATATATGCTTGGTTATATGTATTTCTACGGGCACGTTGAAAAAAATCTGAAAAAATCGCTTGAATATCATAAAATGGCAGCTTCAAGAGGTCATTTGTGGTCTATAGCTCATCTGGCTCTTATGTATCAGATCCCTGAGATACATAATTATGAAAAAGCATTTTACTATGCTAAATATGCTGCTGAATGCGGTGACACCCCGTCAGAATTTGTGCTGGGAACACTTTATTTGTCAGGACGAGGCTGTGAAGCGGATGAAGACAAGGCATATCTGTGCTTTAAGCACGCTGCCGAGAACGGTGCACCCGAAGCAGAATTGCTTTTGAAACAGATGGAGGAAATGGGAATATAAATTTTAACTATAAGACAAAAACGCTGCTTGAGTCATTGCTCAAACAGCGTTGCTTTTTATTGCTCTGATATAATTATTTATAGCTTGATTGTTTTTTTATAATCCCATAATTGTTTTCAGCTGTTCAACGGAGTCTTCAAGTGTTCCGTTGTTATCTACCTCAAAGTCGATAACTGGGTCATTTCGGCATTGGATATCCTTCAGCACCTGCTCTTTGCGATGAACAGCACTCTCGGCAGTTATCTCACCATTGGCAG
>CADBQZ010000175.1 GCA_902796865.1 uncultured Ruminococcus sp.
ACGGCGGAAATGTAGTCGAATTTGTTATTGATTCCGACTGCGCCGATCCGTATATGTTAAACTGCGGAAGCGCTGGATGTTTTGATGATCTGAGCGGAAATATAAGTTCTATCAGCAGGATAGGATAAATTATATTTTTTGTTACTCTCTGACCATTCACATTTAAACAGGCAAATATATATTTACGAAAACGTTCTTTTATTTTAAGGAACGTTTTCTTTTTTAAGCTTATTATATTGTATATATCCAGGCTTGATTTTATATGTAAAATATGCTATAATAAAATGCAAAGCATTTATTATAATTTATCTATATGCCCTTGCAGATACGCAAATCACAGATTTGCTCCCTGCATATCGGGCAATTATAGCGTATCGCTTCGCTTTACGCTATAATAAAAATATTGTAAATTTGGGCTTAGCCTTTGAATGGGGAGATTTTTATGAATATTGCAGCTGCACAGTCGGGAGGACCTACCTGCGCTATAAATGCGTCACTTGCAGGTGTTTTTTCCGAAGGAAGAATGAATAGCAAAATAGACAAGATATATGGTGCGTTAAACGGCATAGAGGGTATCATAAACAACGATCTTATTGATCTTACCGAAGTATTGACCTGTTATGAGGATATGGAGCTTTTGAAAAAAACTCCGTCAGCAGTGCTTGGCTCATGCAGATATAAACTTCCTGAATATGAGAAAGACAACGAGGTGTATAAAAAAATAACCGACTGCTTTATAAAAAATGATATAAAGGCTTTCTTCTATATCGGCGGCAATGATTCTATGGATACTGTTGCAAAGCTTTCAAAGTATTTCAAAGAGAATGATATAGATATAAAGGTGATAGGTATACCTAAAACTATAGACAACGACCTGAAAATGACCGATCACACTCCGGGATTTGGTTCGGCAGCAAAATATCTTGCAGTCACCTTGCAGGAGATAACCCGTGACAGTGCTGTATATGATGTTAAATCTGTCACGATCGTAGAGATAATGGGACGTGATGCAGGCTGGCTCACAGCATCGTCATGTGTGTTGCACGCAAACGGTGAAACAGCACCGCATCTTATATATATGCCTGAAGCAAATCTTTCACATCAGAAGATACTTGGTGATATAAAAGAACAGTTAAAGATACATGATACTGTTATAGTTGCCGTTTCGGAAGGCATAACATCTGAGGATGGAGAATATGCAGCTGCCGATTTCCAATCGGGCGCAGATGATGCTTTCGGACATAAATACCTTTCGGGTATTGGAAAATGCCTTGAACAGCTTGTAAGAAAAGAGATAGGCTGCAAAGTGCGTTCTGTAGAGCTTAACGTAATGCAAAGATGTGCTTCGCATATGGCATCAAAAACGGATATTGAGGAGTCTTTCCGTATCGGAAGTGAAGGTGTTAAAGCAGCTGCGGCAGGAGAGACCGGAAAAATGATGGCTTTTCGCCGTACAAGCTCTAAGCCGTTTTTCTGCAGCGTTGAATCGGTAGATGTAAATGAAGTTGCAAATAAAGAAAAGAAGCTTCCGCAGGAATGGATAAATGAATCAGGAAACAATGTAAATGATGAAGCTATAGATTACTTCCTTCCGCTTATAAAGGGCGAGGTCAGCATACCGATGAAAAATGGTATGCCTGTACATATGAAGATAAAGCGCTGATTCTTGACAAATAATGTATAATAAAGTATAATTATATTTGTATTTGATATTTTTCCGTAAAGTCAGGTAATGTTGCGGAAAATAAAAAGCTTATAAGATTTAAGGAGATGTTTTAATGGCAAAGGAACTTGCAAAATCCTATGATCCTAAGGATTTTGAGGACAGGATATATAAATATTGGAACGACGGCGGCTGTTTCAGGGCAGAAGTGGACAGCAAGAAGAAACCTTATACTATAGTTATCCCACCGCCGAATATCACGGGACAGCTTCACATGGGTCATGCACTTGATGAGACATTACAGGATATACTTATCCGTTACAAGAGAATGTCCGGCTACAGTACTCTTTGGCTACCGGGTACGGATCATGCTTCAATTGCTACTGAAGCTAAAATAGTTGAGGCTATGAAAGCAGACGGTGTTACAAAAGAAGATATCGGCAGAGATGGCTTCATGGAGAGAGCATGGGCATGGAAAAAGCAGTACGGCGGAAGGATCGTCGAACAGCTTAAAAAGCTCGGTTCTTCATGTGACTGGTCAAGAGAACGCTTTACCATGGACGAAGGCTGCAATAAAGCGGTAAGGGAAGTATTCGTAAATCTTTACAATAAAGGTCTTATATACAGAGGTGAGAGGATAATCAACTGGTGTCCGCATTGCCTTACATCAATTTCTGATGCTGAGGTCGAATATGAGGATCAGGCAGGTCACTTCTGGCATCTTAGATACAAGATAAAAGACAGTGACGAGTATCTTGAACTTGCTACGACACGTCCGGAAACACTTTTGGGTGATACTGCCGTTGCGGTAAATCCTGCTGATGAAAGATATAAGCATTTAGTCGGCAAGACACTGATACTTCCTATAGTTCACAGAGAGATACCGGTTGTTGCGGACGATTATGTTGATATAGAATTCGGTACAGGTGTAGTTAAGATAACTCCTGCACATGACCCTAATGACTTTGAAGTTGGTCTGCGTCATAATTTACCTGTTATCAATGTCATGACTGATGATGCAAAGATAGTTGATGATTATCCGAAGTATGCCGGAATGGACAGGTATGAAGCAAGAAAGGCAATAGTAAAAGACCTTGAAGCAGAAGGCGCACTTGTAAAAATAGAAGACCATTCACATAATGTAGGAACTTGCTACAGATGCGGAACTACAGTTGAGCCGAAGGTATCAAAACAGTGGTTCGTTAAAATGGAAGAACTCGCAAAGCCTGCTATTGATGCTGTAAAGAATAAAAAGACAAGATTTGTTCCTGAAAGATTTGACAAGATATATTTCCACTGGCTTGAGAATATCAAAGACTGGTGCATTTCACGTCAGCTCTGGTGGGGACATCAGATACCAGCATTTTACTGTGATGATTGCGGTGAAATGGTTGTATCTAAAGACGATGTACACACCTGTCCTAAGTGCGGAGCGGCATTGCGTC
>CADBQZ010000176.1 GCA_902796865.1 uncultured Ruminococcus sp.
AAGGGCATTTGTGTTTCTATTCAAATCAAAGATTTGATGAAACACTGGCAAATGCTCGCCCGTTGCGAAAATAACAACATCAATTTACAATTAAGAAAGGTACATTGCAATCAAAGCATTAAGGCAAATTTATCTTCTTATGCTTTTCGGCAATGAGATAAACCAAAATTAGAAGTTTACTATGAATTAGAGTTATTCTGATTTCTTTTGCCTTACTTTTCTTTTTCAGCCAAAAAGAAAAGTAAGTGTGTTCTTTGGTTACTTTCTTACACGAGTAAGAAAGTAACATAATAAGTTTTTCTCAGCGTTTCTTTGTATGCACAAAGAAACGCTTGCAAAGAAAAGCACAAACTTTCTTTTATACAAAAGAAAGTTTGATAAAGAAATATTAAGAAAATAGATAAACCATACTGTATGCCCGTTAAGCAGGTCTCGACTTGTTTTAGTGTAATTATAGCTTTGTTGATTTCTTTGAAAGCGTCGCAAAAGTTGGTCTGTGATTTAACTTTTTTGGAAAAATACGTTATAGCCAAGTGTAGGGGCGAGCATTACTCGCCCGTTGCTTTCGGGCTGTCGAGGTCGCCAGCCCCTACATTTGTTCCATTAGTCACCCGGTCGGGAATTAAAGGGTGTAATAAAATTAGAGGCAACAGAGCGACTGGGTGCAGCGTCACGCTGCCTGGGGTCACCCGACAAAAATTTTGCCTGCCCTTTAATAAAAGGCAGGCGGTCGGGAATTAGAATACGAAATAAAATTAAAAGGGACAGGGCGTCTGTCCTCCGGGGTCACCCGGGTCAGCCTAAAACGATAGTAATATTGTTTGTATCTTTAAGCTTATCAGCTGGGATATAATTGCTGTCAAGCTTTGTGCCGTTAAGAAGGAGTTCCTTTACACCGGATTGTTTATGCTCGGGGTTCTTTACTTCTATATCAAGAACTTTTCCTCGGAAAAGCTTGTGCATCCTGAAGCTTTTCCACTCGGAAGGAACAGCAGGGTCTATCTTTATGCCGCTTGCATCAGGTCTTATACCGCAGATACCCTCAACACAGCCTACCATTACGGTCGATGCTGTACCTGTGAGCCAGTGAACGTGTGAACGGCCTGCAAAAGGTGAAGCAGTACTTTCGGTGAACTGTCCGTGAGCGTATGGCTCGATAACTCTTATCTCTGCCTTATCGTTCATAGCGGCGGGTGAGCTTTCCATAAAGTATTCAAACGCTCTGTCACCGTGGCCCATGAGCGATTCTGCAAGTATCAGCCAGCCCTGTGACTGTGAGAAGATACCGCCGTTTTCTTTTGTGTCCTTATTGTAAATGTGCATGAGCGCACCGTCGAAGTAATCTTTTACATATGGAGGGTCAAGAAGTTTTGCACCGTATGGAGTGTTAAGTCTTTCGTGGACTGTATCAAGCGCTTTTTCGCCCTTTTCATCTTTTGCAAAACCGGAAATAACGCTCCAGCTCTGAGGGTTGAGCCACATATTAGCTTCGCTGTCTTTTTTAGCACCAACGATCACGCCGTCTTCTCTGATGCCTCTTATGAATCTGTCCTCGTCCCAGCATTTTTCGAGCGCCGATGCAAGCTTCTGACGGAGACTGTCGATATATCCGATATAGAGTGTATCGCCTTTGTTTTCAGCCATTTTGCTTATAACATCAAAAGCATAGTAAAGCTGGAATGCTACGAATGTAGTCTCGCCCTGTGCGCCAAGCCTTAAACAGTCGTTCCAGTCGGCATGAAGTCCTGCCGGCATTGAATTCTTTCCAAGGTGATCTATAGAGAATTCGATCGCTTTTTTGAGGTGGTCATAAACTGTTGCCTTTCCGCCGTTTGCGTATACGATCTCTTCATCGAGGAACTTTTCGTTTCCACTTTCGCCGATGTATTTTTCAATAGTCGGGAACAGCCAGAGAGCATCATCGGCACGGTAGGACGGGTGTCCTGTCTCCTTGACGTATTCGGGATCGTCAGGAGTATTTTCAAAGCCTGCTTTGTGTGTGAATTTAACGAGAGGAAGTCCGCCGCCGTTATCTACCTGTGCCGAAAGCATGAAGCGTATCTTTTCGAGCGCAAGCTCCGGGTCAAGATGGATTATACCCTGAATGTCCTGAACTGTATCACGATAGCCGTATCCGTTTCTGAGTCCGCAGTATATGAATGAAGCGGCTCTTGACCATATGAATGTGATAAAGCACTGGAAAGCGTTCCATACGTTTATCATGTTGTTGAATTCTTCACTTGGAGTATCGACTGAAAATCTGTCGAGCTTTTCGTGCCAGAAGCTCTTGAGTTCGGCTATCTCTTTTTCGGCTTTGCCGGTGCTGCCGTATGATGATATTATGCTGTCGGCATCACTGCTGTTTTTTGCACCTAAAATAAAGTCAAAACTTACTTCTTCGCCGGGTGCAAGCTTTATCTCTGTCTGGAGCGCACCGCAGGAGTTGGAGTTGTAGTTCATAGAACCGTCGAGCTTTCCGTTTTCTATCTGTACAGGGTTTGAATAGGTGCGGTAGCTTCCTATGAATTTGTTCAGGTCGCCGCAGGCAGCAGTTACTTCTGCTCCCGAAAGTCCGAAAAAGCGGTCACGCCTGTCTTCCGGATCGTTTTCTGTGATTATCTGCATTACCTTGTTTTTCTCAAAAGCTGTCTGAGATATAAACAGAGAGTACTGTAGATTTACCTGATCCTGCTCATAGTTATCCTCGTTTGTGAATTCGGTGAAGCCAAAAGCTGAAAGCTCACGGGGAGCATCACCAAGATTTTTTACCTTGCAGTGCCATACTTCATAGTCGGCACCCTTAGGAACATAGTAGGTAACGTCTGTTCTGATATCGCTGTATTCCGAGGAAATAACAGTATAAGCTGTACCGTGGCGGCATTCGCTCTTGTATTTATCGAGCGGTTTTCCTACCGGCTGCCATGAGCCTGACCAGAAGTCGCCGGTCTTATTATCTCTTAAATAGATGTATCTTCCCGGAAGAGCCATCATTGAATTAAAGCGGAAGCGTGTGATCCTTCCGTTGGCGCCGGAACGTACAAAGCTGTAGCCTGCTGCATTGTTTGAGATGATAGCGCCGTATTCGGGCGAGCCTAAATAGTTTACCCAAGGGGCAGGCGTATCCGGACGGGTTATCACATATTCTTTATTTTCAAGATCAAAATAGCCGTATTTCATATTTTTTACTCCTTGAATCTTTTAATTAGTATAGTACTTCTATAATAACATGAAAATTGGAATTATTCAAGCTTTTTTGGAAAAGTGTACAAAAAAATACTATATATTCTATATTGATGATACGTTATTTATCTCTGTCGGCAGGAAAAAAGCTGGGATTTATTTTTAAATTATTATTTTATTACACTATTCGCTTATAAGGGTTGAAAAATAAACTGATATGTGGTATAATAAACTATTATGTTAGAAGAATAAAATTCATCAAATAAAAAAGAAAAAGGTGAAAACATGAAACTTACAGGCGCACAGATAATAATAGAGACACTTATCGAGCAGGGCTGCGACAAGGTATTCGGCTATCCGGGCGGTCAGATACTCAATGTGTATGACGAATTATATAAAAGCAGTGACAGGATAAAGCATATAATCACCGCTCATGAACAGGGTGCTGCACACGCTGCGGACGGTTATGCGAGAGCTACCGGCAAGACAGGTGTTGTTATCGCTACTTCCGGTCCGGGTGCTACTAACCTTGTAACAGGTATAGCTACTGCATACCTCGATTCTATACCGCTCGTTGCGATAACAGGAAACGTTCCGTGCGGACTTTTAGGCCGTGACAGCTTCCAGGAGGTCGATATATGCGGAGTGACACTTCCGGTAACAAAATACAACTATATCGTAAAAGACGTAACAGAGCTTGCTGATACTATCCGTGAGGCATTCAAGATCGCAAGATCGGGCAGACCGGGTCCCGTGCTGGTGGATGTTCCAAAGGATGTGCAGATAGCTCAGTGTGAGTTTGAAAATAAACCTATCGAGCCGGATTTCCCGTCTCCTGAGGCTGATGAAGATGACCTTCAGAGAGCAGTCGAAATGATAAAGGAGGCAAAAAAGCCTTATATCTATATCGGCGGCGGCGTTGTTTCAGCAGAGGCAGGAGAGGAAGCAAAGAAGTTTGCTGATCTTATAGATGCTCCTATCGGATGCAGTATGATGGGTCTTTCGGCAGTTCCGGACAGCGAACCGAGATTCTTAGGTATGCAGGGTATGCACGGTCATTATGCTTCTTCTATGGCACAGTCAAAGGCGGATCTCGTTATAGCAGTCGGCGCAAGATTCAGCGACAGAGCGACAGGCAAGATGAGCGTATATGTAAGAAACTGCAATGTTATCCATATAGATGTCGATGATGCAGAGATAGATAAGAACGTTAAAAGCCAGCTCGGTCTTAACGGTGATGTAAAGGAGATACTCACAAAGCTTATCTCGGCTGTTCCGCAGCAGGAACATTCAGATTGGATGGAAGAGATAGAAGGTTTCCGCAAAAAGGAAGCTGAAAATCTTAAAAAGGCAAGAAGACAGGGTGTTCTGACCCCGTATGATATCATAGAAGCTGTAAACGATGTACTTCCGGGCGACTCTGTCGTTGCAACAGATGTAGGACAGCATCAGATGTGGACAGCTCAGCATTATAAATTTGAAAGCCCGAGAACATTCGTTTCAAGCGGCGGTCTTGGTACTATGGGATTCGGACTTGGTGCTGCTATAGGTGCTTCGGTCGGAACTCAGAAGCCGGCTGTACTGTTTACAGGCGACGGAAGCTTTGGAATGAATCTGAATGAGCTTGCAACAGCAGTATCCATAAATGCTCCTGTTATCGTCGTTATAATGAATAACGGCGTTCTCGGAATGGTAAGACAGTGGCAGACACTTTTCTTCGGAAAGAGATATTCTAACACGACACTTGAAAGAAAGACCGATTTTGTAAAGCTTGCAGAGAGCTTCGGCGCAAACGGCTACAGAGCCGATACAAAAGAAGATCTTTCAAAGGCTTTTAAAGATGCGTTTGAAAAGGGCGGTCCTGCTGTTATAGACTGTCATATAAGCGCTGATGAATTCGTCCTCCCGATGCTACCGCCGGGCGGTTCGATAGATGACATCATTACCAATGTGGATATAGACGGAGGTGACATCTGATGGCAAAATATGTTTTCGGTATACTTGTATCAAATAAAGCCGGTGTGCTCACAAGAGTTTCAAGTATGTTTACGAGAAGAGGATTCAACATCGACACACTTACAGTTGGTGCGACACAGGATCCGGAGCTTTCAAGAATAACCATAAGCATGGTCGGTGACGAGTATGCAAGGTCACAGATAATAAAGCAGCTCGACAAGATGCACGATGTCAAAAAAGTACAGGCTATGGAGCCTGATGAAACGGTTACTCGTGAGCTTTTGCTCATAAAGCTCAAAAACGCTCCGGAAACAAGACAGGACGTTTTGGCAGCGGTAAATGTATTCCGCTCAAATATTGTTGATTATTCACCTGATTCTCTTTGTATAGAGATAACCGGTGAAACATCAAAGCTTGACGCTTTTATCGAGCTTGTAAGACCATTCGGCATCATGGAAATGTGTCGTACAGGTCTTGTAGCGCTTGAAAGAGGAAGCGGCTGTATGGAGATATGAAGCTCTCAAAAACGGAACTTTCCGCTTTAAGAGTGATATAAATTATTCTAACAAAAAGGAGTCTTTACAATGGAAAATTCAGCAAAGGTATTTTATCAGGAAGACTGTGATCTTAGCCTTCTCTACGGAAAGACTATAGCTGTTATCGGCTACGGTTCACAGGGTCACGCTCACGCACTCAACGCAAAAGAGTCACTCGGCGACAAGGCAAGGGTAATAATCGGTCTTTATGAAGGAAGCAAGTCATGGGACAAGGCTGTAAAGCAGGGCTTTGAAGTATTCACAGCAGCAGAGGCTGCAAAGCAGGCTGACGTTATCATGATACTTATCAATGATGAAAAGCAGGCTGCTATGTACAAGAAGGACATTGAGCCAAACCTTAAGGAAGGCGATATGCTCATGTTCGCTCACGGCTTTGCTATCCACTTCGGTCAGATCGTTCCGCCGGCATTCGTTGACGTTACTATGATCGCTCCTAAGGGACCTGGTCATACAGTTCGTTCAGAATATCAGGCTGGCAAGGGCGTTCCTTGTCTCGTAGCTGTTGCTCAGGACGCTTCAGGAAAGGCTAAGGAAAAGGCTCTGGCTTACGGTCTTGCTATCGGCGGCGCAAGAGCAGGCGTTTTGGAAACAACATTCAGAACAGAGACAGAAACAGACCTCTTTGGTGAACAGGCTGTTCTCTGCGGCGGTGTATGCGCTCTTATGCAGGCAGGTTTTGAAACACTCGTTGAAGCAGGTTATG
>CADBQZ010000177.1 GCA_902796865.1 uncultured Ruminococcus sp.
AATTCGCCATACTTTTCTCCTTATTGATCTGATTGTCTTAGGTTTATGGTAAACGACTTTTTTGACGTTCATTATAATTATATCATGCTTTTTACTTTTTTTCAATAGATACAGTTTTGAAAATCAAGGTACCTAAAACTAAAATACTCTTATATCCTTTCCAAGCGAAAATGAATATATATAACCCGCAGCAACGCTTTTTTTCTGTATATGCTCAAGCGACATTTTATAAAGCAAAAGCTGCTTTTCATATTTTTCCTTTAATACTTCTCCGTTATCTGCCTTATCTGTCTTGTAATCGACAAGTATCAAAGAATCCTCATTTTCTATCACCATATCCATTTTCCCACTGAGCATCCCGTTAGTTCCCTTATAATCAAGTCCGAATTCCTCACCGGGTCTTATATCATCAAGTGCTACAAGAAAACTCTTTTCACGATAAAGCTTTAGAGCATTAACTGCCGCCTTATATACTTCCGAGCGCAGAAATGGTTCTATATCCTCTTTTTTTATTATGCTTCCCTGTTTTGGAGTGATATGTCCGTATCTTATCATACGATCACGCTCCTGCTCAAATCCATTTTCAAGCTTTTTAAATTCAGCGAATTGTAAAAAGCAGTGTACAGCAGTTCCCTTTTCGGCAGCGCTAAGACCGTCTTCACGGGCAAAAGCAGGCCGTCCGGGCATAAGAAACATCTCATCGTTTTTGGCTATATCCGAAACAGAAAATTTTGTGGTCTTTTCAACATATGTCCTGTCATATTCAAAATCGAGCATTTTTATAAGCTTGTCCGTCTTTATTCTGTCAGGCTCTGTATATCTTTCCGAAACAGTATCTGTATATCCCGATCTGATCTTTTCTATATCCGGTTCTTCAAAACAAAGCTTTGAATCGGTATTTCCGCATATACTTTCATATACGCCGCATCTTTCACGAAGCTCTGCTCCCGACGGATGATAAAGCACTGCTTCTGCGATCCAGTCTTCCATACGCATTGCCGATGCTGTAAGCCCTGGAGTTATACCGCCGCTTCGGTATATACATTCCGCAAGCTCCGCATATTTTTCAAGACGCTTTTCAGAAATATCCAAAGAAAGGAAAAGACGCTCTTTTGCCCTTGTCATCGCAACATATAAAAGACGTATCTCCTCACCCATTCTTTTAGAATTGTTATATTGAAGTATAAAATCATACGGCAGGGTCGTAAACTTTTCATACTCATCCTTGTTCTGAAGCTTGAATCCTATGCCGTATTTATCAGAAAACTGATAGGTTTTTTTAGAATCCTCTTTATTAAATTTGCGTCCGGCATCGGCAATAAACACAAACGAGAATTCAAGTCCCTTCGATTTGTGCATCGTCATGAGCGAAACAGCATTTCTTCCACTGTTTCCCATATCACTGCTTTCAAGATCTCCACCAGTATCAAGCACCCTGTCGATATATTTCACGAATCCATTGACACCGCTTCCCTGTATCGACTCAAACTTATTTGCATATTCAAGCAGAAGCCTCAGATTTGCTTTTTTCCTTTCGGAATTCTTATTGAGCTGTATAACATTTACAAATTCGGTATTATCATACACATACCTTATAAGCTCCGGAAGTGAACTGAATACAGTCATAAGCCTGAGCTTTCCGATAAACTCTCTGAAATATACCACCTTTTTGTAAAGTTCATTATACTCTCCATTTTGATACATCTCTTTATCAGAGACTGCACAAAGATTGGAATAAAGCTTTGCTTTTTTATTGATGAGTCTGAGCCTTATCATATCATCTGCCGAAAACATGAACATAGGCGACATCATAACTGCCGACAGCGGTATATCAAGAAGCGGATTATCTATCACTCTCATAAGATCTATTAGTACTGATATTTCCCTTGAATCAAGATAGCCGGAAACGTCCGGACAATTTACATCAAGCCCATATTTTTTAAGTGCCTCTTCGTATACTCTGTTATTGCTGCGGCTTCTTGTAAGAATACAGAAATCCCTCATTGTACATGGACGACTGGCATTTCCGCCGTTTATGCTGACTGGTGTTTTTTCGTCAAGCATCTTTCTTATACGATATGCTATCGCAAGTGCTTCGGCATCGTCTCCGTCTTTTTTCATATCTATAAGACTTATCGAAGTATCACGTTCTCCTTCACAGAAATCCATGCCGTTTACAAGTTCCTGCTCTTTATCATAGCATATATCTCCGCATTCTTCCGACATTATATTTTCAAACACAAAGTTTACAAGATCTATCACCTGCGGAGAACTTCTGAAATTCTTATTGAGGGTTATTGATGCAAGACTGCTGCCGTCTCCACTATAAGGTTCTGCCTTTTTCTGAGCATTTATAAAATTTTCCGGATTAGCCTGTCTGAACCGATAGATAGCCTGCTTTACATCTCCGACAAAAAACAGGTCGCTGCCGTAACTTTCGGCACTGCCGTTTTTTGAAATAAGCCTGAATATCATATCCTGTCTGTTGTTGGAATCCTGAAACTCATCGACCATTATAAACGCTGTATCATCTGCTATCTGTTCGCCCAAAGAAGTCTTCTCTATTTTCCCATCATCAGAAACTCTTGCTATAAGGTCAAGAGCTAATCTTTCACCGTCATCAAAGCTTATAGCATTTCTTTTGAATTTGTATTCAAGCAGCATCTTATCATACTTTAATATTATCTCCGACATAAAGGACATTATTTGTTTATGCCTTTGTATATCATCTTCAGCGTAAGGTATATTTTTACATATATTAGCGTTTTTTATCCTTCCGCTTTCATAATAGCTTTCTCTTGTCTTTTTGACAGATGCTCTGAGTTCAGGATCCGGAACGTCTTTTTTATTCTGAGGAAATCTGGCTAAAGATGCGTTCAAAGTTACCTCAGCCGCCTTGGTATATTCTCCGTTTTCCCATAGTTCCAGTGCTTTTTTCAGCGTTTCCGTATCTCCTGAAATTGCTTCACAAAGCTTTATATCTCTGACTGTTTCCGCTTTTTTAAGACACTTTTCTGCCGACGAAAGATATCCTTTCAGCATTTTTATCACACGTTCGCAAGCCTCTTTTTCAAACTCTCCGCTATCATATATATCCGGAAGTTTTTTTAGCCATATCTCAAAGAAAGGTATTGACGATATATCTTTATAAAGCTCTGCGATAAGCTCTATAAGTCTTTTGTCATTGTTTCCGCAAAAGCTTATGCAAAGCATCTCCATTTTTTCAGGATATTCCGCATAAAGGATATCAATAAGCCTTTTCATAACATTATCTTTAAAGACTTTTTCTTCGGCAGCCTCGATTATCCTGAAATCAGATGCGAGCGGAAGATATGCGATGTTGTCCCTTATTAGCTCAAAACAGAAAGAATGTATCGTACAAATAGATGCGCTCCCTATCTGTGAACACTGAGATGCTATCCATTTGTCAGAAGTATTTTCAGTCATAAGATCGGTAAGACGTGTAAGCAGACGCTGCTTCATTTCAGCAGCTGCTGCTTTTGTAAATGTCATTACCGCCATATCGCTTACCGGTATCCTGTTCTCGCTGTCGCATATTATTTTCATAAGTCTCTCTACTAAAACGGCAGTTTTTCCGCTTCCTGCTGCTGCCGAAACTATGAGCGATCTTCCTCTTGCATCTATAGCCGTCTGCTGCTGACTTGTAAATTTCATTTTCTTCACCTGCTGTTTTTCAAGGCGCTCCTGTATAAAGCACTTTTCATAAAACTTATAAAGGGGGACAATAGTCCCCCTTTATCTCTCTGCCAAAGGGCAGACTATAGCTTGACATAAAGTCAAGAAAACATCATTGCTTTATAAGACAGTATCGCCTTTATCTTTCGTTACTGTTCTCTTTCAAGTCTTGCGACCTTCATCATTATCGCACATTCGAGCCTTTTTTTCTGAAGCTGGCAGGAGATCTTATATGGCTCTTTCACATCTCCGGCATATTTATAATTGTTTGCATTGCATCCGCCGCTGCAGTAAAATTTAGCCCAGCATTTTTTACATTCCTGCTTTGCATAAACGTGTACTTTTGAAAAGCTTTCCTTCATTTCTTTATCAAACGTACCTTCATCTATATTACCCATTTTATATTCATCCATTCCGACAAACTGATGACATGGATATATATCTCCGTCCGGAGTAACTGCAACATAATCATTTCCGCAGCCGCAGCCTCTGAGCCTTTTTATAGCACAAGGTCCGCCGTCAAGGTCTATCATAAAATGGAAGAAATTGAAACGTTTTCCGGTCTTTTCTTCATTTTCAAGCATTCTTACAGCAAGACGCTCATATTCTTTGAATACTGCCGGAAGTTCCTTTTCTGTTATGGCATATTCGTCCGAATCACCTACAACAGGTTCAATGGATATCTGATCGAATCCTTCATTATAAAGACTGAAAACATCGTCTGAGAAGTCGGGGCTTCTCTTTGTATATGTTCCTCTTACATAGTATTCCTTGTCTCCCCTGTTCTCGACAAGTTTTTTATACTTAGGAAGTATCATATCATAACAGCCTTTGCCGTTAGGAAAAACACGGAAATGATCGTTTATATCCTTTCTTCCGTCTATTGAAAGAACAACATTAGACATCTCACGGTTGATAAATTCCATTTTGTCATCATCAAGAGCTACACCGTTTGTTGTTATTGTAAAACGGAATGTCTTTCCGTATTCCTTTTCACGGCTTCTTGCATACTCTACTATCTGTTTTACGACATCAAAATTCATAAGCGGTTCACCGCCGAAGAAATCAAGCTCTAATGTAGTACGGTCTCCTGAATTTTCAAGCAGGAAGTCAATAGCATTCTTACCTGTTTCAAAGGTCATAAGCTTTCTACCCTTACCGAAGTCGCCTGTAGATGCAAAACAGTATTTGCATCTGAGCTGGCAGTCATGTGCAATATTAAGACACATAGACTTTATAGGAGAAGCTACTGAATATTTCGCATATTTTTCATACTCATCATCAGAGAAAAGTATCTTTTCCTCGTAAAGCTCTTTCACCTCATCATAACAGGATAGTATATCCTCTCTGCTGTATACGTTCTCAAGCTTTTCAAGCACTTATTCAGGACAGTTTTCCTCAAACGGCGGTTCAACATTATCCAATATATCATATGTGATATCATCAACAACATGGACACCGCCGCTGTTTACGTCCAGAACGATATTATATCCGTTCAATTTATACTTATGTATCATAGTTTACATCCTCCGGGTCTTAAAAATAAAGGGAACATAATGATAATATGTCCCCTTTATCTCTAGAATCAGTCTCTTTCGCACTTCTGGTTTGCTACTGTACATGAGGTCTTGCAAGCCGACTGGCATGAAGCCTGACATTTACCGCAGCCGCCTTTTTTTGCTGATGCTTTAAGAGCAGCCTTATTAATAGTTTTGATATGTTTCATAAAAAACCTCCGGATTTTATGGACCGTTATACAAATTACCTATATGTATCAACAGTCTTAGACTTTTAGTGTTTTCTATTATATCACATATTTTTATTTTTTTCAATAGTTTTTGGCATAAAATTACTCACAAATATTAATTTTACATAATAAATCAAAAAATTTCAATGTAACACTGCACAAGGATCATTCAGTGTTACATTAATACGGCGGAGAATATTCCTTTGAATTTACACCTGATATCCCTCCTGCCGCCGACGATATCATAAGGATCATCAGATCTCTTACCGATACCAAAATATCGATCTTTTTCATATATATTATCCCAAACACAGTCACTGCCGCAAACAGTACTGCGCCGCATTTTATTCCGGACAAAATACCTTTTCTGCGATTTATCTTTCCAAGTATCCGACCGCTTATATACCCTCCCATTGCAAGTCCTGAGCAAAGTGCCGCAAATACTGCATACTCCGGTATATCAAATCTTGTCATACCCAGCCCACATACGCATATCATCGCCGTTATTGTAAATAATCCCCACGAACAGGCAGTGACTATACCATAATATCTTGCTGATCTTATAGTTCTGAAAAACTTTCTTCTCATCTGCTTCCTCTTTACCTCCTCTCAGACTTTATCTTCAAAAATTCTTTCTTTATATTTTCATATTCCTCCGCATTGCTTTCTGACAGAAGAGACTCGACGCTATAGACCGCCGCTCCGGCTCCTTCCTTCAGAACAAGTGAACACTCTCTTGACGGTATACAGCTGTCCTCTATCCATTCACGGCTTCCGGTACCTGCCCATTTGTCAACGTTCCCTATCTTGTATGTGCATATTCCGGCAGTAAGCTCTACGCCGTTTTCTATCATACTTTCCCACTCATGAAATGTGTCTTCAAACGGCATATTCTCGTTTTTGAATCCGTAATATATCTGCGGAACGATATAATCACAATACCCCTTCTCCGAACACCACTTTCTCACATCAGCATAAAGTTCATTCTCATCTATAGAGATATTTCCCTGAGGACTTATTCCAAATAAGATCCTTTCATCTGACTCTTTCACCCTGTCGTAAATTTCTTTTACCATAAGGTCTATGTTATCCCTGCGCCAGCTGTCAAGCTCTTTTGAACCGGAATCCGAAAATGCCTTTTCATCAAAATCTTCATCTTTTGTGGGATAAAAATAATCATCTATGTGTATCCCGTCAATATCATATTTTTCCAGAATCTCTGTTACTTCGTCGCCTATAAATTCTCTTACTTCATTATATGCAGGTGAAAGATACCATCTGTCACCTACATGACATATCTTATCTCCTTCTTCTTCATACCACTTCTTTATCGCATATTTTTCGTCCAGCTTCTGCATTTGTTCATCAGTCATACACCTGAGCGGATTTATCCACGCATGAACAGAAAGCTCCATTCCATGTGCCGCTTTCAAAGCTTCTGTCAAAGGGTCATACTCATCAGTAACTCCCGATGCAGTGGGTGATAGCTTTGAATGATAATAAGCGTCATTGTAAGCTTTAACATGAAGATATACTGTATTTGCTCCCATATCTTTAATCTTCTCAAAGATCTTAGCTATATTACCGGTAAATCCTTCCCTGTCCGTACCCGTTACCGCCTTACGCATATCTTCCATAGTTATCCATACCGCTTTTTGCGGAGAATAATTTAAAGGGACATACTTTCCGCCTGTATCATTTTCTTCTATCCCAAGCTGGCTTATCGTTTGTTCCTGCAAGCTCAGTTTTTCATTTTCACTGTCTTTTCCACAGCCGAATAATAATACAGATACTGTCAATAAGATCAATAACAGCCGTCTTTTCATTCAATGCACGTCCTTTTACTTGTTTTATACTTAAAGTCTATTCCGTCCATTTCTGAAATATTCCGGATAAAAAAACGCAGCATCTCCGGAATTTTACCGGAAATACTGCGGTGATCTTATCTTTTGACATTCCCTATATCGGTGACCATTTCAAACCCTGCCGATCCGACACGGCGTTTAAGACAGCCTATACACTGCGCCGATTCTTCACCGGTGCATATCTTATTATCGTATATCTCATAAAGCTTCCTGTTTTTTACAGGCGAGAGATTCGGCATTACTACATTAGCTCCCGCTTTAAGCCCGAGTTCACGCCCCAGCGGATGTATCGTTCCAAGCGCTGTGGTAGCAGGTATAAGTGCATACGAAAACATGAGTCTCAGTATTGATATAAGTCTCAGGGTAAGCTCCATGCTACCATTCTGCTTGTCTGCAAAAGGCGTATCCTTATGCGTAAGATATGGTCCTATGCCTATCATGTCAGGGCTTAGCTCCTGCATAAAACGAAGATCGGCTATTATATCCTCAGTTGTCTGATAAGGTGAGCCTACCATGATGCCTGTTCCGACCTGATAGCCTATCTTTTTCAGATCAAAAAGACATTTTTTTCTGTTATCAAGACTCATTTCCTTGGGGTGAAGCTGTCTGTAGTGAGCATCGTTCGCCGTTTCATGCCTTAGAAGATACCTGTTGGCTCCTGCCTCAAAAAACGCTCTGTAGCTTTTTTCAGACCTTTCGCCTATAGATAGCGTTATAGCACAGTCCGGAAAATTGTTTCTTATGCTGCCCACTATCGAACATATTTTTTCATCGGTAAAATACGGATCTTCTCCGCCCTGGAGGACAAATGTACGAAAACCTAATCTATAGCCCTCACGGCAGCAGTCCATTATCTCATCCTCAGTAAGACGGTATCTTTCCGCTTTTTTATTACCTCTGCGAAGCCCACAGTAGAGACAATCATTTTTGCAGTAATTCGTAAACTCAATA
>CADBQZ010000178.1 GCA_902796865.1 uncultured Ruminococcus sp.
GGTCGCCTTGATAGTTGCAGTCTCTCCGCCGTTCTGTAAAAAGATAAGCTTTCCGTTTGATGCGGTAACAGGGTTGCCGTCTTTGTCTGTGCCGTCAAATATCCTGTCCGGAGTATTGAGTACACCGTCCTCGAATTCGTATACCGTGATATTATCATCAGCAATAACGCCCGTCGGAACCGAAACAGCGGTAAAAGCAGATACAAGTGATACCGCAGCGGCTATAGCTCTTTTTAACTTGTGATTTTTCAAAATGTTTCCTCCTCGATCTAAAAACTCGTTCAATAATATTAATTTCTTTATGATCCCGTCTAAAGAGATGTTTATTAATCCCACTATTTTAATTATATCAAAATGCAGGAAATATTTCAATATTTTTGTATACTTTTAGCGCAACAAATTATCATGCGCAAAATTATCTATTTTGCACAACATATTAATTCCCGACAGGCAGCTGTAGGGGCGGGCGAGCATTGCTCGCCCCTACAGTTGGTTCTAACATATCTTTTCAAAAAATGTCAAATTATAAATTTACTTTTGCGATGTTTTATAGGAAATCAGCAAAGCTTTAATCAGACTAAACCAAGTCGAGACCTGCTTAATTGATACGCAGTATTTCTGACGAATTTTTTAATGTTTCTTTCTTTATCAAACTTTCTTTTTTACAAAAGAAAGTTTGTGCATTTCTTTGGTTCGTTTCTTTGTGCATACAAAGAAATGCTGAGAAAAACTTTTTTATGTTACTTTCTTACTTGTAAATTGATGCTGTTATTTTCGGGGCGGGCGAGCAATGCTCGCCCCTACAGTTTTTCTCTGAGGCTGCCTGTCGGGAATTAAAAGGTGCAATAGAATTAAAAGCGAAAGGGCGACTGTCCTCCGGGGGCACCCGGCAAAAGAAATCAGAATTACTCTAATTCTCAGTAAACGTCTAATTTTAGTTCATCTCATTGCCGAAAAGCATAAGAAGACAGATTTGATTCTTTGCTTTGATTACATTGTGCCTTGTTGCTTTTGTAGGGGCTGGCGACCTCGACAGCCCGAATAATGCTTTCGCATTCCGCTATGCGGCGGGACGTGCGGTGCCCGTCCCCTACGATTTATGATACTACAAAAAACTGCCTGTCGGGAATTAGAAGATGAAATAAAATTAGAGGCGACAGGGCGATTGGGTGCAGCGTCACGCTGCCCGGGATTACCCGGCAAAAAAGGCTGGCACTTTATGCCAGCCTTTTATCTTTATTTTTCAGAATCAATATACTTCCAGTAACCTTTGAGGTAAACACAGCCGGATATTACCGTTAAAGCCGCAGATACCCATATTGATGCCAAAGCTATATAGTTCATTGCAAGACGGAAGCCGTCCGGTGATGCACCTTCTGTCATAGTCAGAAGCCCGAACCATTCCATATCATTTTCAAGCGACAAAAGCAGCAGTATCAGAAGTATTGCCGCAAGCGTGAACGCAGTCTTTAATTTTCCCCAGAAGCCTGCCGCCACGACGACACCTTTTCCGGCGGTCACGAGCCTTAGCCCCGAGACCATGAATTCTCTTGCAACTATTATTATAAGAGGTATCGAATTTATATACCCGAAATCGACGAACACCGCAAGCGCCGCCATTACAAGCGCCTTGTCTGCAAGAGGGTCTAAAAATTTGCCGAAGTCGGTCACAAGTCCCCTTTTCCTTGCGATATGCCCGTCTAAAGCATCAGTAAGTGATGCTGCTGCAAACACGAACAGCGCTATAGTATAATTAAAAGGACAGTTCAGATACATAAAAAGCAAAAATACGGGTATAAGTATCACTCTTAGTATGGTAAGTCTGTTTGGCAGATTCATTATTCGGTCACCTCGCCTATCAAATCATAATCGAGCGTTTCGGTTATCTCTATATCAACATATTCTCCGACCGAAAGCTGTCTTTTGCTGCTGAAAAATACTTTTCCGTCAATGTCGGGAGCATCTGCGGCAGTACGTCCGAAATAACAGCCTGCATATTTATCATAGCCTTCGACCACCGCTTCAAGTATCTTTCCGAGCTTTTTGCTGTTAAGCCTTTCGCTTATAAGCTGCTGCTGTTCCATTATTATGTCACAGCGGTGCGCTCTTATGTCATCATCTATCTGATCTTCAAACTCTGCCGCAGGAGTTCCCTCCTCCTGAGAGTACACAAAACAGCCTAATCTGTCAAACTCTGTATCCTTTACAAATGATGCAAGACGCTCGAACTGTTCCTCTGTCTCTCCGGGGAAGCCTGTTATAAGAGTGGTTCTGAGCGTGATACCCGGTATGCGTTCACGAAGCTTGCTCATAAGCTCTCTTAGCTCCGCTTCTGTGCTTTTTCTGTTCATTCGTTTCAATACATCATCATCACAATGCTGTATCGGTATATCAAGATATTTTACTATCTTTTCTTCTTTTGCGATAACATCAATAAGCTCGTCTGTCATTCTTTCAGGATAACAGTATAAAACTCTTATCCAATGAAGTTTATCTATCCTGCAAAGCTCTGTCAAAAGCTCCGGCAATGCGGACTTTCCGTACAGGTCTTCGCCGTAGCGAGTGGTGTCCTGTGCGATAAGCACAAGCTCTGTAACGCCGTTTTGTGCAAGATGTTCCGCTTCCTTTACTATATCCTCTTTTTTGGCGCTCCTGTATCTTCCTCTTATCGAAGGGATAGCGCAGTATGTACAGCAGTTATCGCAGCCTTCGGCTATTTTCAAGTACGAAAAGAACGGGAGAGTTGAGATTATCCTGTCGCCGGTTATCTCAAGCTTATCCTTGCTGTCGAAAGATAATACCTGTTTTCCGCCCATTACTTCTTCGATTATATCCGGTATGCGTTCCTGATCGCCGAGACCTACCACCGCATCAGCTTCGGGAAACTGCTGCGCCATCTCATCACGGTATCTTTCGGCAAGACAGCCTGTAACGATTATCTTTTTTATCCTGCCTTCGGCTTTGAGCTTTCCAAGCTCGATTATAGTCTCTATCGCTTCCTCTTTGGAGTCACGGATAAATCCGCAGGTGTTGACTACAACAACGTCCGAAAGTCCCGGCTCTTTTACTATTTTAAATCCTTTTTGCTTTATTTTATAGAGCATATGCTCTGAATCAACAAGATTTTTTGAACAACCATGTGATACAAGCCCTACTTTGACAGACATATCATGTTGCCTCCCTATCTTTATATTTCTTTACTGCTTTGTTTATCTCATCGTATCCGTAGCCTTCCCTCAAAAGCGAATTTTTCACTTTAGCTATGGCTTTATAGTCTGCGGCAGCACGCAGCTTTTCCAAATATTTCTTTTCTATAAGCTCATCGAGTCTTTCTTCAAGACCATCCAGAGCGTTTTCTATAGCTTCATCAGCAAGCTTTCCTCTTATCCCTCTGCGGTAAAGTTCCTGCCTCACACGTTCAGGACCCAAAAGCCTGCATTCCATATATTCATATACTAACGCTTTGGCGAACCGCCTGTCGTTTATATAGCCTTTCTGCACCATTTTGCCAAGAGCTTCATAGCATATCTCTTCGGGATAATTGTTTTTAAGCTTCTCAAAAAGTCCTATATATGAATATTCCCTTTCGTTTATGAGGTACATAGCTCTCCTCACAGCCTTTCTCAACTCCGAAGAATACAATATCTTTGTGAAGGTATCACGGTCTATCTCCATGCCCTCTTTGAGCGAAAACTTTTCGACTATCTCACGGTTTATATAAACTCTCTTGTCGGTATCGGCTATAAGACAGTATGTATCACCTTTATATATCTCAAGTGTCGTTA
>CADBQZ010000179.1 GCA_902796865.1 uncultured Ruminococcus sp.
TCAAAAGCCTGTTTGCTATTCTGGGCGTTCCCCTTGAACGCTTCGCTATCTCTTCCGCTCCGTCGGCAGAACATGGTATACAAAGTATCTGACTGCTTCGCCTTATTATATCGCTCAGCTGTTCAGTATTGTAAAGTTCAAGCCTCTGTACTATCCCGAAACGGTCACGAAGAGGTGATGTAAGCTGTCCGGCTCTTGTAGTAGCTCCTACAAGGGTAAACTTTTCCAGATCAACTCTTATTGACCTTGCCGACGGTCCCTTGCCGATTATTATATCAAGCGCATTATCCTCAAGCGCAGGATAAAGTATCTCTTCTATCGAGCGTGACAATCTGTGTATCTCATCAATAAACAGCACATCATTCGGCGAAAGATTGGTCAAAAGCGCCGCTAAGTCTCCGGGCTTTTCAATAGAAGGTCCCGATGTTATCCTTAGATTCGCCCCCATCTCGTGAGCTATTATGCCCGCAAGAGTGGTCTTTCCAAGTCCCGGCGGTCCGTATAATAAAACATGGTCAAGAGGCTCATCACGCCCCTTTGCCGCCTTTATATAAATAGCAAGATTCTCTTTTACTTTATCCTGCCCGATATATTCGGAAAGTGTCTGCGGACGCAGAGAAAACTCTGTCTCAACATCGGCGCTTGTAAATTCCGGTGCAACAGACCTTCCTTCAAATTCAATATCTCCTGTTTCTATCAATTTTTGTTTCTCCTGTTTTTATCTGTTCTGAGTGCTTAAAATTTTAAGCGCACTCTTTAGTATCTTATCTGTTTCAAGTGATGTATCTGTCTTTCCTACTGCCTCTGCTGCCTGCGATTGAGTAAATCCAAGTGCCACCAGCGCTGTAATAGCTTCGGAAGCATTGTCACCAATAGGTGGAGCCGATGCTCCGGCAGGTGAAAAGCTGTCGGCAGTAACTGTTTCTTTTGAAACTTTGTCTTTAAGCTCCAGCACTATCCTCTGTGCGGTCTTTGCACCGACACCCTTTGTTTTAGTGATGACCTTACTGTCGCCGGATACTATAACAAGCGCCAGTCTATGCGGCTCGATATCGGAAAGTATCGAAAGAGCCATTTTAGGCCCTACTCCGGAAACAGACAAAAGCATTTTGAAAAAGTGCATTTCCTGCTTATCAGCAAATCCGAAAAGCTCAATATTATCCTCTTTCACATAAAGATAGGTATAAAGAAAAGTTTCACAGCCTATCTCACCAAGCTTTGCCGAAGTATTATATGTAACACGGCAGGCATAGCCTACGCCGCTGCACTCTATTACCGCCAGATAAGCCTCTTTGTGTATCAGTTTTCCATTAAGACTGTATATCATCGCTTCACCTCATATACGCTCCGAGCTTTTTTGACAAAACATTTCCCCGACAGCAGTGTCCGTGACATATGGCAAGAGCCAGAGCATCGGCAGCATCATCAGGCTTAGGTATCTGTTCAAGCCTCAATATACGCCTTGTCATATCCATGACCTGCTTTTTTTCAGCTCTTCCATAGCCTACTACTGCCTGTTTTACCTGCAGCGGAGTATATTCAAACATTTCTATCCCGTGCCGCACGACAGACAATACTGTAACTCCTCTTGCCTGTGCAACGTCGATAGCCGTTTTTTGATTGTTTGTAAAAAACAGCTTTTCTATCGAAACGCAGTCAGGCCGGAATCTTTCACAGATAAAGTCCATATCGTCGGCTATAGCTTTTAACCTCTGCGGAAAATCAGTGTGTGCTTCTGTAAGTATCGCACCGTACTCGACAGGTACAAAATCCCTGCCGTTGTGATCGACAACTCCGAATCCGACAATAGCATAACCGGGGTCTATTCCAAGAATACGCAAACAAACACATCCTCAAAAACATATTCATGTTTTATTATATCACAAAACAGGGTAATGTTTCAATAGATATTTTAAGATAGTCTGTATTTTTTTAGAATTTTAAGGCTAAAACAAGAAAAATATTGCATAAATGATAATTAAATGCTATAATATCAGTGTATTATACATAAGGAGGATATATGGAAAAATTTTTATCTTTATCTGAAACGCTTGCAAAAATATTTGATAAGGCACCTTTGTTATTTATTTTATATTTTATTATAGTAAATATCGCTGCATTTATGCTCTATTACATAGACAAGCAGAAAGCAAAAAAGCATCTCTGGCGCATACCGGAATCGACTTTGCTGCTCTCGGCAGCTATCGGCGGAAGCATAGGCGCATTCTTTGCCATGAAAATATTCCGTCATAAAACAAAGCATCCGAAATTTTATATAACGGTACCGCTTTTTATGCTTATACATCTTCTGCTTATTATCATGATAATAACAGGCAAACTACATTGAATAAAAATATCTCAAAAAAATTTGTTTTCCCTTGACCTTTTACGGAAAA
>CADBQZ010000180.1 GCA_902796865.1 uncultured Ruminococcus sp.
ACTGCTGCTCGTTTTTCAGCCTGACTTATAATAGACTCTGCTTTAGCTTTTGCTTCGTTTAGTATTCTTTCTCTGTCAAATGCGACAATCCTTGCTTCTTTAAGTTCATGAGGCATATTGAGTCTTACATCGTTAACAAGTTCTCTTAACCTATCAACATCGACAAGATACCTTCCTCCGCCAAATGGCACAGGTCTTGCTTTATCCAGAACTTCATCAAGCTCATCAAGAATTTCGTCAACCTTATTATTCATGAAATTACTCCTTTACAAGTCTTTTTCTTATGAAATCAAGTACATTTTCAGGTACAAAATGACTGATGTCACCGCCAAAATAAGCGATCTGCTTTACAACACTAGAACTCAAGTACATATTCTCAGAAGAAGTAGTAAGAAAAACGGTTTCTGCACCGTTATAAAGCTTCTTATTAGCAAGCGCCATCTGAAATTCATATTCAAAATCGCTAACCGCTCTTAAACCTTTTACGATAGCAATAGCTCCGATCTTCTGAACATAATCTGCAAGAAGACCATCTAAAACATCAATAACAACATTACTAAATTCCTGAGTATTTTCTCTTATCATCATCATACGCTCACTTTCTGTAAAGCTGGGAGTTTTTAATGCGTTTACAGAAATAAGTACGACTACCTCATCAAACAGCATTGATGCCCTTCTGATTATATCTAAGTGACCATACGTTATCGGATCAAAGCTTCCCGGACATACAGCTATTCGTTTCATGTTATTATTCATCTCCATTGCAACAGTACATTGATATTTTAATTTTACCATATTTCCTTGTTTTTTTCAAGGTCAAATCGCCATATTTTTCTGAAAGCTCAAGATTTTTCTCATATTCACATATAATAAGACCATTTTCTTTCAGTTTATTGTTCAATAATGGCAAAATTTCAGGAATAATGCCTTTATTATAAGGAGGATCTAAAAAGATAAAATCAAATTTCATACTATTTCCGGCAATAAAATCAACACCATTCATATTATAAGTTTCTGATTTTTCTTTAAACCCTGTTGTTTCCAGATTCTTTTTCACAACATCTAATGATTTTTTTGAACAGTCTACAAATACCGCTTTTGAAGCGCCTCTGCTTAAAGCTTCTATGCCAAGCTGACCTGTTCCCGCAAAAAGATCTAATACTTCTGCATCAAACATATCAAATTGTATAGATGAGAAGATTGCTTCTTTAATTCTGTCCGTTGTTGGACGTATATCCATGCCGTCTAGCGTTTCAAGTCTTTTGCCTTTAGCAGTTCCAGTTATTACTCTCATATACTCTCCTATCACATTTTCTGTATAAATCTATAAAGCTCATTTGCTGTCTTTTCATTCACACCGGCAGCTTTGGCAAGCTCTGGCACTGATGCTTTTCTTAAAGCATCAAGCGTTTTAAATTTCAGTATTATTTTCTGCGCTTTTTTTATTCCTATACCATTTACCTTTGTAAGCTCGAGTGAAAAGCTGTTCTTTGTATGTTTTGATTTCATATAAGATATAGCAAATCGGTGAACCTCGTCTTGTATCTTTGTCATCAATATAAAAGCATTAGATGTTCTTGATACTGCTATTTCTCCGCCATTAGTAGCTATGGCACGAGTACGATGCTTATCATCCTTAACAAGACCATAAATCGGTACTTTCAGTGAAAACTTTTCCATTGCTTTTTTTACAGTATTAACATGACCTTTACCTCCGTCTAAAAGTATAAGGTCAGGAAGCGTTTTGAATCCTTCATCATTACCGTGGAAATATTCATTGAATCTCCTTGTTATAACTTCACTCATACACGCATAATCGTCTTGGGCAACTGAATCTTTTATTGAAAACCGCTTATATGCTTTTTTGAATGGTCTTCCGTTTTTAAATACGACCATTCCTGCCACTATAGACGATGAAGCAAGATTTGATATATCATAAGATTCGATATATTCCGGCGGTTTTTCAAGCCCCAGAAGCTTTGCAAGTTCTTCTAATGCAGCTATCTCTTTTGCAGTACGGTCACTGTGTACAGATAAATATTCCTCAGCATTTGCTTTTGTCATCATAATATACTTTAGCATATTGCCTCTTTGCGGTGTCAAGATCTTTACACTATGAGCGCACTTTTCGGATATTGCTTTTTTAAGAAGCTCTGTATCCACTTTATCAT
>CADBQZ010000181.1 GCA_902796865.1 uncultured Ruminococcus sp.
ATTCGTATATCCGGAAGCTGCTCTGTGATGAGGATACTTGACTGAGCTTGAATCATATCCTACCATATAGCACTGATTGTTCTTGTTTGAACCGAAGAGATATTCCATCTGTCCCTTAGCCCATGATGTGTATGATGATGAGTTATTGTGCTTATCGTACACAAGTCCTTCAAGCTGAAGAGCTGCATTATATCTTGCACTTCCCCAGTTAGCGTGTGCATAATAGCCTTCTGATGTAGTATTGCTCTTGTTTTTATCAACATTTTCAGCTACTCTGTTCCATTCATTTGCATAAAGAGCATTTGCAGCAGGCCATACGCTGTCCCAGCAGATAGGCTGATTTGTTGTATATGCCCAGTTGGACTGCTGTATCCAGCTTCCGCAGTCTGCTTTATATGACGAATCGTTTGTAGCCTTATAAAGTATTATCGAAGCAAGTGCCAGATCGTCAAGATAGCAGCTGCCCGAATAGAACGGTGCTGCGCTGTGATTCTGCTTGCTGTTTGTTTTAGCGAACGAATAAAGAGCCTTTGCATATTTAAGGTCATCCGGATTTTTGAAGTTTACATAGTTCATAGCAAGAGCTGCTGCTGTTTCTGCTACAACATCTGTACACGGATTGCTTGATGTTGCAAATAATGCCGGTCTGTCCATAGTGTCCTTTTCAGGAGCCTGCCATGAACGGTGGTCAGCATCACCATCACCCACCTGATAGCAGAACGCCTTGACATTTGAACCATCCATTACTGTACATCTTCTGTAGAAATCACAGAAGTAATCGGTGATAGTCTGCAAATGTCCTGCCTGTCCTGTCTGTGTGAAAGCATCTTTGAATTCATAATAGCTCCAGCCGAGCATCGTTGCTGAATATGCTCCCGGAAGTCCGAATTTTACATGGTCACCCGCATCGTGGAAACCGCCGCTCAGATCCATAGTACCGTAAGGAGTAGATACCTTAGAGTCATATGTATGGCAATCATCACGCCATTTAAGGAGGCCCTTTTCTCCTACCTCTGTACCGCACATATTCGCATCATAAAGATAGAGCGAATACTGAAGTGCTTTTGCATAATTGATGCTTGCAGCAGCATCTGCCTGCTGAACATCCACGACTGTCGGTGCAATAAGAGCGGTTGCCGCAACGGCTGCACTTACTGCGGCAGCTTTTACCCTGCCCAATAAACCTTTTTTCTTCATTTTCTGATCATTCCTCTCAAATAAAAATAGTTCCGGCAGCGACCGGCTGCCGATACGGTATCTTATCTCCAATATTTATAAAATACCGCTGTTTCAACAATATTTTTCTTATTATATTATATATAATTTTGAATACCCATATATTAACAAATTGTAGATATTATATTAACAAATTGTTAATTTTAGACATTTACACCAAATACTATATACGTTTGTGTATCAAATAAGTTTAAAAGCGTTTTTAACAGCCTTCCTTCTTATTAAAGCTACTTTACAACATTTTAAATTTGCGTTATAATTATAGTGAATGATATTTTAGTATCAAATAATTATAAGATTCAAAGAGGCTGAAAAAATGGAAAAAACACCTAAGGAAATACTCAATTTTATAGAAGAAAATGATGTTAAATTCATAAGACTCACATTTACCGATATATACGGCAATCTCAAAAATATAGCTATAATGCCCAGCGAACTTCCCAGAGCGTTCGAGCATGGTATACCTTTTGATGCCGGCTTCCTGTCGGAAAACTATTCGGATCTTCTGCTTTTCCCTGATATATCAACATTATCTGTACTGCCTTGGAGACCACGTTCAGGAAGAGTAATAAGATTCTTCTGCAATGTCAAATGTACCGACGGCACACATTACACGGGAGATCTGAGGTATGAACTTGGAAGCTTTCTTGAAAATATGGAAAATCAGGGTTACAGCTGCCGCATCGGTACTAAATGTGAATTCTACCTTTTTGATAATGATGAATATGGAAAGCCCACCAAGATACCACATGACAATGCAGGCTATCTGGATATAGCACCGCTGGACAGATGTGAAAATCCTAGACGTGAAATATGCCTTTCACTTGAAGAAATGGGATTCAACCCTCAAAGCTCACGTCACACATACGGTCCCGGACAAAACGAGATAGATTTTAAAATGAGCGGTGCTCTTACTGCTGCCGATAATATGCTTTATTATAAAACTGTCGTAAAAAATATTGCCGCACAGCATGGACTTTTTGCATCATTCATGCCTATGCCTATTGAAAATCAATTCGGAAGCGGACTTCACATTGGGATATCTGTCAAGAAAAACGGTCAGAATATATTCTCATCATCATATGAAAGCTTTACTGATGAAGGAAAATATTTCTATTCGGGAATAGCCTCAAGACTGAGCGAGATCACCTGCTTTTTGAATCCTACAACAAATTCATACAAACGCCTGAACAAAAACTACAACGAAAAATACGCCAAAAGTAAATTTGAAAACCGTTCCCGTCTTATAAGGATACCATATGCCGCAGACGGTGGGCATACTATGGAAGTACGTTCCGCCGATGCAGCCTGCGATCCGTACATAGCTTTCAAGCTTCTTCTGGCTGCCGGACTGGAAGGAATAAACCGTAAAATACTTCTTAATGAAAATGATATGCAGAAAATACTCGATTCTCTTCCGCGTTCTCTCAATGCAGCTGTATCTTCTGCAAGAGCAAGTGAATTTGTAAGAAACAATATCTCATCAAAAATATATGAACCGATATTCCGCCATTTTGAGGATATCATAACAAGATATGAACTTTCAGATGATAAAAACCGCTTTGAAGATGAATTTTACTTTACCTCTATATAAGAAAGGACAATATATAATATGAAAAAAGTCCTTATAGTCTGTACCAACAAAGCAGAACAAAAAAAACTCGCAATGACCGCTTCCGAACAGGGAGCGGTCTGTACAATTCTTTCATCATCATCTGCTGCAAGACGAGCAGCAGACAGTTCTGTATTTGACCTTATTATAATAAAAGCTCCTCTTTCCGACGAATTCGGACGGGAACTTGCATTGAAATTTTCCGAAAGCTTATATTCTGAAATAATATTCTTATGCTCTCCGTATATATCATCGGAACTTTCAGAAATAATGAGCAGTCAGGGCATTACTGTCTTAGCCTCTAACTGCGAAAAACAGCTTCTGTACGAAAAAATGCACCTTTCTTTCGAGTCCAGAGAAAGAATGATGAGCTTTAATAGTGAATACAGAAAAATACAAAGCCGTTCAGAAGAGATAAAACTTATAGGCCGTGCAAAAAAAGCACTCATGAGCAAAAAAGGTCTTACCGAACCACAGGCACACAGGTTTATTGAAAAAAAAGCAATGGATACACGAAAAACACGCTTAGAGATAGCATCAGGTATTCTTTCGGAATATGTCTTTTTATGAAAACCAAACATAGCAAAGCAATAGGAGCGACAAATGCCCTTCCCATTCAGCTAATAGTTTTTTGGATCTGAAATTGTCCGTTTCTTACTAAAATATCTGTTGACACATGACCTATACTATGATATAATTTTTTATAGGATATAAAAGGACATTATATCCTTTTATATTTCAAATGTTGCTTTAGCATTTTAAAGTGCTAACACAAAATTGCTGCATATGCAATATTATAAAAAAGGAGAAGAAAAACAATGGGAATGGATTTCAAAAGGAAAATGCCTGTGCCGCAGGAGGTACAGCAAATGTATCCGCTTTCGGAAAAAGTTATCGAAACAAAGAAGAAGCGTGATGAGGAGATAAAAGCAGTATTCACAGGTGAATCAGATAAATTTATGCTTATAATCGGTCCATGTTCTGCCGACAAGGAAGAACCTGTTATGGACTATGTTGGAAGACTTGCAAAACTCCAGGAAAAAGTCAGCGATAAAGTACTTATAATACCAAGGATATATACTAACAAGCCGAGAACTACCGGTGCAGGATATAAGGGAATGATACATCAGCCCGACCCTAATAAAAAAGAAGACATATTAGAGGGACTTATCCATGTACGTCATCTTCATACAAAAGCTATCGAAGAAACAGGTCTTACCTGTGCAGATGAGATGCTCTATCCTGAAAATTACCGTTACCTTTATGACCTTCTTTCGTATGTTGCCATAGGTGCCCGTTCAGTAGAGGATCAGCAGCACAGACTTACAACAAGCGGCATGGACGTTCCGGCAGGAATGAAAAATCCTACGAGCGGTGACTATTCAGTAATGCTCAATTCGATAATGGCTGCACAGGGGCAGCATAATTTCCTGTACAGAGGCTGGGAGGTAAGCACCGACGGAAATCCATTCGCTCATGCTATACTCAGAGGTGCAGTCAATAAACACGGTCAGAATATCCCGAACTATCACTATGAAGACCTGATACTTCTTTATGAACTTTATCAGGCTAAAGAACTTGAAAATATGGCTGTTATAGTTGACACCAATCATTCAAATTCAGGTAAAAAATACCTTGAACAGATAAGAATAAGCAAAGAAGTACTTCACAGCAGAAGGCATTCAAAAGATATCAACGACTTCGTAAAAGGTCTTATGATCGAAAGTTATATAGAAGACGGAAATCAGAGTATCGACGACAATATCTACGGAAAGTCCATAACCGATCCTTGCCTGGGTTGGGAAAAAACAGAAAGGCTCGTACTGGAGATAGCCGATCTGCTTTGATAATAAATCAGCACTGTACCAAAAAGTACAGTGCTTTTTTATGTTATATATTCCTTTGTTATAGCAAACCATTCTCTTACCCAATATGTCGGCACAAGCCATTTTGTAAGCGAATCGGTCTGTGCATTTACCGCACAGCATTCAAGCCCATATCTTTTAGCAAGAAGAGATGCACGGTACTGATGAAAACCGTCTGTCACTATCGCTGCTTTATCTATCCCTTTTTCTTTAAGTATCTCAGCAGAATATCTTAGATTCTGATCGGTATTTTCCGATCTGTCTTCAATAAATATCCTGTCTTCGGATATCCCTTTTTTTACAAGATAATCTTTCATAACAGAAGCTTCCGTATACTGTTCATCGCTTCCCTTGCCGCCTGATACCACACATATCATATCGTGTTCTATATGAAGCTTGTTATAGGCACTGTCAAGTCTTCTCGTAAGCATTCTGCTAGGCTCGTTCCCATTGACCTTGCAGCCTAGTACGATAAGCGCTTTTGCACCTTCTTCTGACTTCAACTGTGCCGATACCATAAATCCGCTCAGTACAGAAACATATGCAGCAGCAGCGCCAAGTATGAGAAATGCAGCAGATACAAACACTCTTCCGCCAATGCTTCGGAACATATTTTTAATAATATCGGCAGCTTTGTCCGCATAGATAGTTATGAATGCTGAAAATATACTTATGAATATACCAAGAGCGTTGCCTATATTAAATATCCCATTGAAAAGCGGTACGGTAAATACTATCAGCAGTATCATCTCTGCTGTAAGAAATACACATCTTAACATTTATTTCCCCTTTGTTTTTTTATTACCGTCAATTTAAGGGAGCTTAAATTGCTCCCTTAACACAGCAAACGACAAATATATTTGCCGTTTGCTTTAATAATGATCATACTGTAAATAAAAGATCTGTATATGTAGGCAGCGGCCAGTATTCCGCACCGACATTTGTCTCCAGAGCATCTGCATAGCTGCGAAGCTCTTTCATGTCATTGAAAATGACATCTCTGTAATATCTTGCTGTATTTTCATAATCTTCTTCATCGAATGATTCTGCTTTTTCTTTATCCTTTTCAAGTTTTTCTATCGACTCATACAAAGAACTGCAAAGTGAGGATATACGTTCTGCAAGCTTCTGCTCAAGTACGTGTTCAAGACCTGCATTGCATTTTGAAAGTATCATATCAGTCAGGAACTTTGAATATTTAAGGCAAGCAGGAAGTATCTCTCTTTTAGCCATTGAGATCATTGTGTTCGCCTCTATGTGTATTACCTTGCTGTAGTTATCTAAAAGTACTTTCTTTCTTGAATCTACTTCTGCTCTTGTATATACACCATATTTTTCCAAAAGCTTTACGAACTTTTCATCGGTATAGTGCGGCAGAGCATCTGCTGTGGACACAAGATTCGGAAGACCTCTTTTTTCAGCTTCCTTTATCCATTCTTCTGAATATCCGTTTCCGTTGAATATTACTTTTTTATGTTCCTTGATAGTTTTTCTGAGCAATGCTTTTACAGTCTTTTTGAAATCATCAGCTTTTTCAAGCTCATCAGCAAACTCGCAAAGCACATCAGCAAATCCGGTATTCATCATAACATTCGTACAGGATATGGAATCGCCCGAACCTAACATTCTGAACTCAAACTTATTACCGGTAAATGCCATAGGAGAAGTTCTGTTGCGGTCTGTAGAATCTTTCGGGAAATTCGGAAGAGCATCTACGCCTACTTCAAATGTTGTATCGGCATTTTTTCTGTATGGAGTACCGTTTTCGATAGCATCCAAAACACCCTGGAGCTCATCGCCTAAGAATATTGAGATTATAGCAGGTGGCGCTTCATTTCCGCCGAGACGATGATCGTTTCCGGCAGTTGCAGCCGAGATCCTGAGAAGCGGTGCATATTCATCTGTTGCCTTTATGAAAGCACAGAGAAATGTAAGGAACTGAAGGTTCTTCATAGGCGTATCGCCCGGGTCGAGAAGGTTCTGACCGTCATTCGATGAGAGCGACCAGTTGTTATGCTTGCCCGAACCGTTCACGCCTTCAAACGGCTTTTCATGCAAAAGACAGTAAAGCCCATGCTTTTGCGCTATCTTTTTCATAAGCTCCATGGTGAGCTGATTATGGTCTGCTGCGATATTGGCAGTAGTAAATACAGGAGCAAGCTCATGCTGTCCCGGAGCTACTTCGTTATGCTCTGTTTTAGCGTATATGCCGAGCTTCCAGAGTTCAGAATCAAGCTCTTTCATGAAATCCGATACACGCTGTTTTAAATTTCCGAAATAGTGATCTTCAAGTTCCTGTCCCTTAGGAGGCATAGCACCAAAAAGTGTTCTTCCTGTGAGCATAAGATCTTTTCTCTGATCGTAGTACTTTTTATCTATAAGAAAGTACTCCTGCTCCGGTCCTACTGTTGTAGTTACTCTTGTAGCAGTAGTATTGCCGAAAAGTCTGAGGATCCTCAGGCTCTGTTCATTCACTATCTCCATAGACCTCAGGAGAGATGTTTTGTGGTCGAGTATCTCACCTGTATATGAGCAGAATGCTGTAGGTATACAAAGTGTACCGTCTTTTACAAAAGCGTTTGATGTAGGATCCCATGCTGTATATCCTCTTGCCTCAAATGTCGAACGAAGTCCTCCTGACGGGAATGATGAAGCATCCGGCTCACCCTTTGCAAGCTCTTTGCCCGAAAATTCCAAAATAACTTCTCCATCATCTATAGGTGTCAGAAATGCATCATGCTTTTCTGCTGTAACTCCTGTCATAGGCTGGAACCAGTGTGTGTAATGTGTAGCTCCCTTTGAAACTGCCCAGTCTTTCATAGCGTTTGCAACGACATTAGCAACATCGTCTTCAAGAGCAGTACCGAACTGCTTTGTTCTCATGACAGACTTGTATATATTCTTAGGCAGCATATCCCTCATTACCTTGTCGTTGAAAACATTGCAGCCAAAGCTTTCCGCAGCATTATGGATCTCCGTCATAAATAGCCCTCCTGTTTTTCACTGTATTATTATTGCCTCACAAAGCATGATACAAATATGTGAGGCATTTATTTTTATATTTTTATTGAAAATATAAGAACGTTTCTGCGTTCTTTATAATTATACACCCACCGTCATAAAAAGTCAAGCAAAACACTTTTATCGAAAAAATAAACAATTTAAAGATTATTTATTTTAAATAATATTCAAATCATATATATTATCGCTTGTAACAGCAATAAAACTCTTAGCTTAGCCAAAATTAGAAACTTTTTTGTTCTTTTTTGTTTACATTTGCCGTAAAATGTGATATCATATCATTTGTATATATATAATTTTAGGCAGTGTGCAGAAAAACTATCACCGCACCACCAGGCGTTATGTATACTGTCCCCTTAGAACATGAAAGGAAATTTATGTAATGAGTACCTACAACAATCAAAGACGAAGAAAAAAGCCTTACAAAGTAAAGATAAGGTATGACAGAGTTATCGGCGCTCTCGCTATATTGATAGTACTTATAATACTTCTCGTTTCATGCGTGAAGTCCTGCGGCAGCGATGATAGTTCTGATGACGAATCATCAATAGTTCCTACAGAATCAAAATCAGATTCTGCCGAAAAGGAAAAAGAAGAACCTGCCGACTCTAAAGCAGCTGCTCTTGACAATTATTCCACGGTGACCGTTATACCGGGCGCTGTATACGAAGGCAATCTGATACTCGTAAACAAAGATCACAGCTATTCATTTCCGGCAACAGCAGAAGAAAATATCGTTCCGGTATATGAAAACTGCACTGACAGCTATCAGTACGCCGATCTTGAAGTTTCACTTACAAAAGATACTATAACTGCTCTGAATGCACTAATGGATAAATTCTATGAAACAAAGAAGATAAATGACTGTATCGTTATAAGTGGATTCAGGACAAAGGAATATCAGGATCAGATATATGAACTTGGCACTACTGATATAACAGGCGGCTGCTCCGATTATCATACAGGATTGAGCTTTGATCTTGGAATATATCCTGCCGATGAGGAACAGAGTTCTTATTTCTACGTTCCTAACGATGATTACTCATGGGTAAACGAAAACTGTGCAAAATACGGCTTCATACTCAGAGATCCGGAAGGCAAAGAAGATAAGACAGGCGTAGAAGCAAAATCATATACATTCAGATATGTTGGTATACCTCATGCGATATGTATGTCAGAAAACAATCTCTGCCTAGAAGAATATATTGATTTCGTAAAGAATTATACATACGACGGTGACCATCTTACAGTTGCAGGTCCTGAAAAGAACTACGAAGTTTATTATGTTCCGGCTAAACCGGGGGCTGACACAGACGTTCCGATCCCTTCAGACAAAACATACACTATTTCAGGCAACAATATTGACGGATTTATCGTCACAGTTGAACTTTCATAAAACAGACAGCGGCAATTATGCCGCTGTTTTTTCGAGGTGATATATATTATAAAAAGCAAAAACATATTTCCTTTCAGTAATGACAATAAACGCTATCACACGCTTTCCTATCACAATAAAGTTGTTTTCGGTGAAAAAATATACAAAGCTGTTATCGACGCCGGATTCACCTGTCCTAACAAGGACGGCAGCAAAGGCACGGGCGGCTGTATATTCTGCGGCGGCGGAAGCGGATATTTCACGGCATCTCCTGCCCTTTCGGTAAAAAAACAAATAGAAATGGAAATAGAACGAATACATAAAAAAGTTCCCGAAAGCAAAGTCATAGCTTATTTTCAGGCGAATACCAACACTTATGCCGATACCGGAACACTGCGTAAGCTTTTCTTTTCTGCCGCACAGATGCCGTATGTCGCCGGATTGTCTGTCGGTACAAGAGCGGACTGTCTGCCGCCGGAAACGCTCGATATGCTAAAAGAGCTTTCGGAAATAACATACCTTACAGTAGAACTTGGAATGCAATCGGTTCATGAAAAAACGATAAGATTTATAAACAGGGGTTATACACATCATGAATTTCTCGAAGGCTACCTAGCACTAAAACAGCGCGGCATAAGGATATGTGTACATATCATAGACGGTCTTCCAAATGAAAGTACAGATGATATGCTGGAGACCGCAAAACAATTAGGAGAACTTTCTCCTGATGCCGTAAAGATACAGCTTCTTCATGTTATCAAAGGAACACCTCTTGAAAAGCTCTATAACAACGGTGCATTCAAAACACTTGACAAGGAACGATATATAGAAACTGTAGTCAGACAGCTTGAATATCTTCCGCCAGAAACGGTCATAGAGCGTCTTACAGGCGACGGTGATAAAAGAACTCTTGCCGCACCGCTCTGGAGCACTGACAAACTTTCAGTACTAAACGGCATAGACAAGATGCAGGCAGAGCTTGACAGCTTTCAGGGCAAAAGATCGGAAGCATAAAGCTTAATATATCATAAAAAGCCATAAAAATCTGCTTTCGGCGGATATGTACCTCAAAATCCTGTTTACTTTTTATTGGAAATGATGTATAATAAATACAGGTAATTTTTAAAAAAGGAGCATATAATGAAATTCAAATTCAATTCACGCTACAGTACTATCGCTATTTACTGTGTCATAGTTTTTTCGATATGCCTGGCACTGGTAGCGTTCGTGTTCAAGTTCAGTACTGTTGTAAAATATCTGAACCTTATCGTTTCGGTATTGTCGCCTGTAATATGGGGCATATGTATCGCTTATCTGATAAACCCATTCATGGTCTTTTGCGAAAGGCATTTCAAGAAATGGTTCTGTAAAAAAAAGGAACGGCATGGACTTACAAGAACCCTTTCTATTGCTGTTTCGATGATATTGTTTTTGGGAGTGATTGCTGGAATAATAGGTTCGATAGTTCCGGAAATCAAAAATACTCTCTCGGATTTTTTCAAGAGCCTTCCCACATATCTTAATAATCTTCAGCATTACCTTGAAGACGTTATGAGTAATCTCGTTGAAGATAAACCGGAACTTGAAAAATTCCTAAGCAACAAATTCAGTGATATACAGGATACCGTAAAGCAGCTTGAGCCTATGCTTCAAAATATTTTCGGTGATAACAAGGGTGATCTCATAACTTCTGTTACCGATTCCGTTACTGACA
>CADBQZ010000182.1 GCA_902796865.1 uncultured Ruminococcus sp.
GAAACTGAAACTCAGGGAAACCGTATCCTGGATTATTTTACCATGGAAAAAAATATAGCTGATTCGGGAGAAGCCGAAATAATAGTTCAGATGCTTTACCGTATAAATAATATAAGAGAAAATATAGGCACTGATGAACGCTATAAAGGAAATCAGGAAACACTAAAGATAGTTGAAAACCTTCTGAACAACTATGCACAGGACTTTAAAAATGGTGCTGGCAAATGCGGTGAAAAATACTCTATGGCTGGAGACAGTGATTTCTACTCCATGGTGGATACAGCAGGCTATATAGTGGAAAACTGTAATAAACTACAGGCCCTTGAAATGAACAGAAGTGAAAATCTTAAAAATGAAATATCCGATGGATATGAAAAACTTCTTATTGTAGTCTCGATCATAATATTTATAGTTGTATTCCTTACTATCATGTTTATTTATTCTGTTACAGAGAGCATAACTTATCCTTTAGGCATACTGATGTCGCATATCTCAGATGTTTCAAGATCTGGACTTCTTGACGAAGATAAATTGCTTGAAGGTACTGACAAAAATAAAAACAGTTCAAACGGAGAGGAGACAAATCCATGAATATTAACATAACATTATTATTCACTATATCATTTATCCTCTTAATGGCTGTTATAACCTTTTTACTGTATAAGCGTATCGGCAAATGGAGCATAAATGAACATTCTTCTAAAGAAGAAAATGAACCTTCCGATCTCGATGAAAAGAAATTCGGCGAAAACGAGATAGGCGATCTTGTACATAGCTTCAAAAGCATGGAAACTGCATTAACAAAGCAAATGCAAAATGTAGCTCAGATAACCGCCGACCGTGAAAGAATAAGCGCCGAACTGAATATCGCTGCAAATATACAGGTAGGTATGCTTCCAAAAGATTTCCTTGAAAATGATAAATTTACTATATACGCACAAATGACTCCCGCAAAGGAAGTCGGCGGAGACTTTTACGACTATTTCATGATAGACGATGATCATGTCGGTCTTGTAATGGCAGATGTATCAGGTAAAGGTGTTCCGGCTGCCATGTTCATGGTCATTGCCAAAACACTCATAAAAATACGTTCTGCCGCTCCGGGTACACCGAAAGAAATTCTTTATGACGTGAACAATATGCTTTGTGAAAATAATAATACTGGTCTATTTGTAACTGTATGGTTTGGCATACTTACCCTTTCAACAAGAGAGCTTATATCTGCAAATGCAGGTCATGAATACCCGGCTATAAAAAGAAACGGAGAAGATTTCATACTTGATATAGACGACCACTGCCCTCCCCTTGCAGCCATGGAAGAAATGGAATTTGAAAATACTGTAGTAAAGCTTGAACCGGGTGATGAGCTTTTCCTCTACACAGACGGCGTACCGGAAGCTAAAAACGCCCAGGGAGACAGATTTGAAACTGACAGAATGATAGAAGTACTAAACAAATATAAAGAACTTGAACCGGAAGATGCACTAAAGAATATTAAGCAGGAAATAGACGATTTTGTTGGAGACTGTGATCCGTTCGACGATGTTACAATGCTTATGATAAAGCTAAACGACTAAACTAAGGGGGTATTTTGCCCCCTTTTTACTTGTCAGATAACTAAAGCTTACAGGAGACTTGTAATTAAGAAAAATATATGATATAATAATAACAGCGGAGAATAATTATCTACTAAAAAAATGAAAAGGAATGAGCAAATGGACGCATTTTCAGAACAGCTTGTCAAAAAAACTGAGGACAGCTCAGACGGCATAAAAAGGATAGGAATAATAGCAGCAGGTTCAGTATTATTTCTTGCACTTATTTATGTTACTTTTATCTACACGCCTTTTGCAATAATAGCAGCAGCCGGAGTAATATTCGGCACATATTATCTTTTGCAGAATACATTTATTGAATATGAATACATTATTTCAAATGAGTATTTTGATATTGATAAAATAATCGCTCAAAAAAGAAGAAAAAATCTTTTGAGCATAACTGTAAAGGATATTACCGATTTTACAGACGAAACGGATAAGCCATTTGACGGCGTGACCTATATAGCAGCAGGCGGTGACGAACCTTTGAAATGTGCTTATTTCAACAGTTCCGATATCGGTAAAGCCAGAGTGTTATTTTCGCCTAATGAAAAAACACTCAAGAATATATATATAAACCTTGACCGAAGAATCAAAAGAATTTAAGGAGAATGATATGTCAGTATTACAGAAATTGATAACAAGATTCCATGAAAATAAAAATCAGGAATTGTACATGAAAATAATAAGAGAGATACAAAGCTGCGACGAGCTTTTCATTGCTTTTTCGGAGAACTCCAATAATTATTTTATCGGAAATATGAACGGAAGAGCAACAGCCTATATCTTCAGCGAAAAAGAATACTATGAAAAATACTATGTATATCTGCATCAGAAAGGCAAAGAAATAAGCTGTGCAGATAATCCTGTACAATACAGAATGGCTTTTTTTGCCGATCTTTACAGATGCGGATTTAATTGTATAATGATCGACAACGGTCAGCACAGTCTTACTATTGATCTTTTCGACATAATAAAAGAACCAAAGCTTAATACCGAAAATAAACAAACACGATACATCGTAAATCCTGATCTTATGCGTACAGCCAATTGGATATTCCAGGAGAACAAGCGTGATGAAATAGACGGTAAGCTATGGCAGATACTCTTCTCTGAAATATTCAAAGCAGAATACATAATCCCTATAGATGCCAAAAACTTAAAGATCGACAAAATAGAAGGAAGCGAGATAAGCGTTACTGAAGACAGCAGGATAAGATTCCCTATCCTCGAAAATAAAGACGGCAAAAAATTCTATCCGTTTTTCACCGACTGGAATGAATACAGAAAATACGATGTTCATACCGAGTATTCTATAATGGCTGCTGCATTCAAAGACATGGAAAGATTCGTTGACAAGGCTGATGGTGTAGTCATCAATCCGTTTGGTGTCAACATGATACTGGATCACGATATGATGAAAACCATAGCACAAGCTTCCAATGAACTAAAAAAAGAAATATCAAAGATCTCTGTCGGCGACCCGAAAGAATACCCCCTTGAAATGGTAAAAAAGATCTCTGAAGTATTATGGGATAAGGAATACATAAAGGCAGCATATTTAAAGCTCATGCTTAGAAACCGTGAACAGAGTTATCTTATAGCATTAGAAGGCAAGATACCGGGCAAGCCTCAGGAGCTTTACAATGAGATAGCAGAAAATGCACTTCCTAATGTAAATAATATTCCGATAGATTTTATTGATTATTCATCAGATTTCGCAAAGAAAGTATTTAAAGATTCAAAGCCTTTCTATACTTCGGAAAGAAGGAAAGATAAATGATAGTTGTAACACCGGAACAGATGAAAAAACTGGAAGCCGAGGCTGATAACAGCGGTATAAGCTATGCTGAGCTTATGGAAAGAGCCGGAACCGCTCTTGCAGACAGTATACTTGGTATGCTTGAAACAGCACCGTCACGCCGTGTCCTGTTTTTGTGCGGCAGCGGTAATAATGCCGGGGATTGTTTTGTAGCAGCATCGAAGCTTTATGAAAAAAATATAGATTGTACGGTATTTCTCCTCTGCGGTATGCCGTCTTCAGAGCTTGCAAAAGAAAACTTCAAAAGGATATATGAAATAA
>CADBQZ010000183.1 GCA_902796865.1 uncultured Ruminococcus sp.
ATAATTGGCAGTGAAAATATATCTGCGGCATCAGAAAATTTGAACATCAATAGCTTCGATGATCCGCTTGTGGATAAAACGACAAAAGCGGGAACTGTTAAAGTTGGAAACATAAATTATATCGGTATTTTAAATATTCCGGTTCTTGGTCTTAGACTTCCGGTGATAGATTCATGGAGTTATGATAATCTTGCAATAGCACCATGCTGTTACTTCGGAAGTGCTGAGAGCGGTCAATTTGTTATAGCAGCGCATAATTATAATTCTCACTTTGGCAGGATAAAAAATCTTATGAGCGGTGATGAGGTCATATTCACAGATACTAATGGCAAGGAATACAGCTATGTTGTTGCAGAAAAGGAAAATATCCCGGGCAGCGATGGCTATAAAATGACGGCGAATAATTGGGATCTGAGTCTTTTTACCTGTACATTTGACGGAAGTGAACGTGTGACTGTTCGATGTGATAAAAAATAATATAAGAACGGCAGTTCAAAATGAACTGCCGTTTATCTTATTTCAAAGCGTTTCTTTTGCGTAATTTTCTTCTGTTGGCTATTTCAATTCTCATGAATGCCTGGTTGTAAATAGATACCATTCCGATAGAAATTATCATTCCGCCGATTATATCTGTAAACCAATGTACGCCGGACATGAATCTGAATATAACAACGATAGAGCATATCATCATAGCAGTAAGGTTAGCGATCTTACGCTGCTTTCTGTCTTTAAAAAGCCTCTTGAACTGTACTATAGCCGAACCCATTATACATATAGCAAGTATGGTATGAGATGACGGATATGAAGGCTCAAGTCCTTCGTCGAGTATGACCGGACGATAGTTTATAACAAACAATTCAAAGAAAACATAAACGAATGCGATCGCTGCGTAGAATATTGCAAGAGATATGAAGTTCTTGTCGAGTTTAGCAATACTTCTTCGACGCAAAAGCTGAATAAATCCCATAAGAGCAAACATACAGGCGGTAAGCAAAACAAGATAACCAAAGTATTTGCTTATGCCGTAACAAAGGGCATTGTAACCCAGCAAAAAAAAAAAAAAAACATTGATAGTTGAAAATCCTATCTCCGAATTCTTTGCACCGATGTGATCGACATCAATGAATTTTACTGCAATAGTAAACAGTACGAAAAGAACCAGCATAAATATGCCGAACCTATATGGATTTTTTTTCTTTTTAACTTTCATAGTATCCTCCCAATAATTACTATTTCCTTTATATTATACCATTTTTCTACAAAAATGTAAACAGAAAAAAAGAGGAACTTTTAAAGTTCCTCACTGAAAAGGAACAATAATTATCCGAGCTGTTCCTGTTCCTTTTTAAGTTCAGTTATAAGGTCGCCGATACTCCAGCTTTGATTTCTGCTTGTTACTACGCATTTGATAGGGATATCAGCATTATTGCTGTCGAGTACATCTAGAGCATCGTCCATTTCCTTGCTGTCAAATCCTGAGAAGATAAGACATTCACCCTCATTATTATCTGTGTTGGTACGTCTGAAACCTTCAAAGCCGACAGCAAGACCGACCTGCATATCATAATCTTCTTTTTCAACGAATCTAAGCTCTGCGCTGAGAGCTTCTGATGCTTTTTTTAAATTATCACGCTTGTTATTATCAATGCCGCAGCATATCATCTTTTTGGCTGCTTTCCTTATTCTTGCTTTCATATTATGTATCCTTTATCTTAGCGCATATTTTTTTATTGCTTTTGCTGCACCGTCGTTTTCACAGGTATCTGTAACATAGTCAACGGTATCTTTTACGTATTTGGGAGAATTACCCATAGCAACTGACAGGCCGGCAAGTTTCAACATAGAAACATCGTTATTGCTGTCGCCTATGGCCATTACTTCTGACATATGTACTTCCAGAAGATTTGAAAGGAAATTCAGTCCCTGTCCCTTTGAACAGGTGCTTGATGTTATCTCAAGATTATGTTCCATTGAATAAACTATCTTTGGAGAAGGCTCAAGACGACCTATGCGATAGATAGCCTCTTTTCTTTCACGTTTATCTGCAAAGAAAAGATTGATCTTTTCAAGTGCAGGTGATTCCTCACGGTAAAATCTCATTATATCATCTTTCATGATACGAGAGACTTTAAGTACTTTATCAAATCCGTCAGTCACATTATAATGCTCTAGTTTTTCTATATCTGATGACTGCATATAGCCATTGCCGTTTATATAAAGATCTATCATGACATCATATTCGCTTAATATATCAAGAGAATCAGATGCTATGTTTTTTTCAATAGTATTGCTGTAAATAATATTGCCTGTGTTTGTAATTATAGATGAGCCGTTTGAAGTTATAAAATATCTTACGCCTTCTATATTGCGTATTGCTTCGGGTATCTCGCCATAGACTCTGCCGGTACATACGGCAACGATTATCCCTTGCTCAGCAGCGGTATTCAAAGCTTCTATTGTTTTATTGGAGAATTCAGTAGCATTGCTTATTATCGTACCGTCGAGATCTACTGCTATAAGTTTTATCTGAGGTTTTTTATCTGTTTCAGATGAATTTTTAAATATCTTGTGCATAATGCCTTTGATAGTATCATATCTGCTCTGGCGCTTTTTAAGCACAGCTATAGTTTTATCATCCGGTTCAACGATTATTTCGCCGGTAAAGCCGTTTACTGCCGCAAATTTGCCATCGAGACTTCTGTCAAAAACACCTGCATTGATTATTGTTGGTATCTCAAATTTTCTTGCGAGTATTGCAAAATGCGATTTTTTAAGTCCGCTTGCAGCTATGGCAGCGCTTGCTGATGAAAGATTAAGGTCAACTATGCTGCTTGGCACAAAAGAATCTGATACGATTATGGTATCGGTAGCATCTTTTGCCTTAGGAAGCTTTTTATCATTTCCGAGAAAGTAAATGATATGACTTGAAATATCCTTGATGTCATAAGATTTTGAACGGATCATTTCGTCTTCCATATCGAGGAATTTTTCCTGAAAAGTAGCTGCCACACGTTTTACAGCATATTCTGCACAGACTTTCTCCTCTGTTATAATTTTAACGATAGAATTTACATAGCTTCCGTCTTGAAGCATCATCTGCTGTATGCTGAATATCTGAGCATGGTCTTCTCCGGCAGTACTCAGAGTTTTTTCATATAGCGTCTGTAAATGGTTGAACGCATCAGCGCTTGCTTTGAAGAAGCGTTTTACCTCACGATCGGTATCCTGTATATTCGTTTTCTGAGCATCAGGTGCTAATGTTGAACGAATATCAAGGTAACCGAAAGCGATCCCCTTGCTGACGCTAGTTCCTTTTATAATTTTCATTTTAGTCCTGTGCCTTTCGTCTTGTGCCATTAAGAAGAGATAGGGTGGAAGTTATGGCAATTTAATGAGACATTATCGAAAAAATTACCGTATTTATGGTAAAATATGGTTCTTATTGTGCAGCTTGCACAATAAGAATAAATACGATCGTCTTTAATGCTTATTATAAAAAATGATACTAATAGTAAATAAAGCAGACAAAGAAATTTGATCGTATGCACTTTTTTATCCTATATCAAATGGAATTACAGCACAAATATGAGCAATAATTCACTATACTATTATTTTATACTATTTTTCGGAAAATTTCAATGCTATTTAAGTATAAAAATATATTTTTATTTTTTAACATTAATTTATAGAAATGTAACAGTGGGCAAAAATCTACACTTTTTCCTCGATTGTCGAATGTATGGCAAAATTGTCCACTTTCAACATATCAAAATAGATAATTTTGACAAAACGAATTGAAAAAAATTCAAAAAATGTATTGCTATTTTCTGAAAATGTGGTATAATATAATTGTGATTATTGAGGAAGCTTTATTTTCATTGGAATATTGGCTTGTACAAGAGCTTTATTTTTTCAAATGATATAGGTATTCCTTGAGGCATGGTGAAAAAAAATCGGAGGTAGCTTATTTTGAACGACAAGGATTTAAAGGATATACTGAAAACTGTATTTTTAGGATCATGTGTTCTGAATATAGCTTCATATCTGATCTCGGTGATATTTCTCGGGTTCACCCTGCCGATAGCAGCCGGGTTAGTCTGTGGGACGCTCGGAGTGCTGACTAATCTTTTTCTTCTGGGCAGATCGGTAAATGAGATAGTAAACAGCAAAGGGCGCAGAGGCAATACAAGAATGTTTCTCGGATACCTTGTGAGAGCAGGGATAATGGTCGTTATAGTTTCAGCGGCATCATTCGTAAGCATCCCTTGTATGATAGGCGCAGCAGTTCCGCTTATTTACCCGAAGCTTATTTACGGAGGAAAAACTCTTTTGGGAAGGAGGAAAAAGACTGAATGAATGTGCCTGAATTTTTAAAGGGAGCAACTGAGATAAGTGTTGACGGTCCCGGCGTGGCCCTGAGCTTTGAGATAGGCGGTTTCAGGATAAATATAACCGAAACGGTCATAGTCAGTGCCTGTATCGTTATAGCGCTTACATTGCTTGTTCTTTTTCTGACGCATGATATGAAAAAGAACCCTGAAAAGAAAAGACAGGTCATTGCAGAATGGGCAGTTGAAACGGTCGATAATCTCTTGCAGAACACTATGGGAAAGGGCTATGATAAGCTCGCTCCATACATAGCGGCATTATTTTCAGCATCTATCTTCGGAAGTCTCGTGAGTCTTTTAGGACTGCGTTCCGTTACGGCGGACTACAGTACGACCCTTACATGGGCGCTGATGAGCTTTTTCATGATAGAAAGAGCGAAGATAAAGGAGAGCGGTATCGGCGGATATTTGAAACAGTTCATCAATCCGCTCAATATTGTAAGTGAAGCGGCGACCCCTGTTTCGATGTCGTTCCGTCATTTCGGTAATATCGCCGGAGGAATGATAATCACGGCACTGCTTTATTATGCTTTGACAGGTGTTTCAACGGCCATAGGTCTTGCGATACCTATATTCACTGTCGGTGTTCCGGCGGTAATGTCACTTTACTTTGACCTGTTCGGAAGCTTTATGCAGGCATTTATCTTTATCAATCTTACTATGATCTATATTGCTTCGGCAAGAAATGATGATTAGTAAAGATGAAAAGATAATACAGGTAACAGGAATGGAGTGAGGTGCATATGGATACTTCTATTTTAGAATTTATTGCCAGGGCTCTTGTTCTTGGCGGTTCGGTACTTGGTGCTGCGGCTGCAATGGTTGCAGGTCTTGGTCCTGGTATCGGTATGGGCTATGCTGTCGGCAAAGCCTGTAAAACGATAGGAAGATATCCTGAAAGTTCAGGAAAGGTCACAAAGACGATGTTTATCGGTGCGGCACTTTCCGAATCAATGGGTATTTTCGCATTCGTCGTAGCCATTGTCATCATGTTTATAAATCCTTTTATAGACAAGGTGGTATAAGGCACAAAAGTATTATAAAAGACAGTTTTTAAATAAAGACTGTTTTTATAAAAAAGCAAAAAAGCTTTTATTTTAAAGCCTCTTCCCCGGGGAGGCGTAATAAAAACATAAAAATTACCGGCGGAGAAACGGAGTTTACGTTATGGATTTAGAGATTTTAGCAAGAGCATTAGTTCTCATGGGATCAGCAATAGGTGCAGGACTTGCAATGATCGCAGGTATAGGACCTGGTATCGGTGAAGGATACGCAGTAGGTAAGGCTTGTGAAGCCATCGGAAGACAGCCTGAAAGCTCAGGTGCAGTAACAAGAACGATGTTCGTTGGTTGTGCTGTTGCAGAGTCAACAGGTATCTATGCATTCGTTGTTTCACTTATCATAATGTTCATCAACCCATTCATTGACATGATTGCAAAATAAAAAATATATTAAAAAAATAGCCGGAGGAATATGAATGGAAACAAATTTATCCTTTTTATCGATTGATGTCGGCACTATAATTTTTACACTTTGCAATCTTCTCATACTGTTTTGGGTGTTCAAGCATTTTCTGTTCGGAAGGGTACATAAGATACTCGATGAACGTCAGAATGATGTAGCAGACAGGTTCAAAAAAGCCGATGATGCTATGGAACACGCAAAGAGCCTTGAAACGGAATATACCGGTCTTATGGAAGGGGCTAAAGAAGAATCAGCCCAGATGATAAGAGAGGCTTCCAAGAAGGCACAGCAGCGTTCGGATGAGATAATAGCAGATGCTAAAAAGGAAGCTGCTGCTATAAAGGTAAGAGCCGACGAAGACATCGAGAGAGAAAAGAAACGTGCCGAGAACGAGCTTCGTGGAGAGATCTCTTCGCTTGCAGTACTCGTAGCACAGAAGGTTGTTGAAAAAGAGATAAATGAGGCTGACCACGATAAGTTTATAAATGACTTTATTGAAAATGTGGGTGATCTGAAATGACAGGTGATGTAAAAAAATTATATTCACAGGCCCTTTTTGAATTATGCCTTGAAAACAACAGCTTAAAAGAGGTTTATGAGGATATAAACCAGTGCAGGAAAGTCTTTGACGACCATCCTGAGTTTGTCGAACTGCTTTTTTCACCGCTTATCATGCCAGAGGAAAAAACAGCTATAATCGACAAGGTATTCGGTAAGGAAGGCACAGTACACGATTTTATCTGTGTTGTGACTTTAAAAAACCGTATACGTTATTTTGGCGCTATCACGGATGCTTTCAATGAACTTTATGATGAACATTGCGGCATAAAGGAAATGACAGTAGTTACAAGCGTTCCGTTAAAGCCAGATGCAAAAGAAAGACTTCTCAAAAAGCTTGAGGAAAAGTCTGGAAAAACAGTAAAGCTTACGGAGGAGGTCGATCCGTCGATAATCGGCGGTGTTATCCTTCGCATGGGAGATTCTCAGATCGACGACAGCGTAAGGGGCAGACTTGCGTCAATTGCCGATAAGCTAAAAATCAATAATTAGAATGAAGGTGTATTAATGAATTTACGCCCGGATGAAATAACAAATATCATCAAAGAGCAGATCAAAAATTACAGCTCTCAGATAGAGCTTCAGGACGTAGGATCGGTCGTTACTGTCGGAGACGGTATTGCGACTGTCCACGGACTTGAAAAATGTATGTCAGGTGAGCTTTTGGAATTTGAAGGCGGCGTTTACGGCATGGCGCTCAACTTGGAGCAGGACTTTGTCGGTGCAGTAATGCTGGGTTCGGATTCAGAGATAAAGGAAGGCGATCCTGTAAAGAGGACCGGAAAGATCGTATCAGTACCTGTAGGTGATGAACTTCTCGGAAGAGTAGTAAATGCACTTGGACAGCCTATCGACGGAAAAGGTGCGATAGTTACTGATAAGACAGAGCCTATCGAAAAGATAGCTCCCGGTATCATCACAAGAAAATCGGTACATAAGCCTTTACAGACAGGTATCAAGGCTATCGACTCAATGATACCGATAGGAAGAGGACAGCGTGAGCTTATCATCGGTGACAGACAGACAGGTAAGACCGCTATCGCTCTTGATACAATAATCAATCAGAAGGATCAGGACGTTATCTGTATCTATGTTGCTATCGGACAGAAGCGTTCTACCGTTGCAAATGTTGTTGAAACACTCGAAAAAGCAGGCGCTATGAGATACACTATCGTTGTATCTGCAAGTGCTTCGGAGCTTGCACCTTTGCAGTATATCGCTCCTTATTCGGGCTGTGCA
>CADBQZ010000184.1 GCA_902796865.1 uncultured Ruminococcus sp.
CAAATCTCTTGAATTCAGATGCGATACCATTCTTTCCGGCATCTTTGAGCTTAGTTGTCAATTCACCGTTTACCAATTCATTGACAGCATCCAGTTCAGCCATTTCATCTAAACTAAATCCATTGCCATTTTTTATCCTGTCTTTCCACTCCTGTAGTGTCATGAAAAATACTCCTTTATATTTTTTGGTGGTTTATTTGCCTTTCTGTAAGTAATACCCCAATAAACGTAGTTTGGGTGCAAAAAAATTATTTTTATTTGCACCTTAAACTGCTGTTTTCTACTTTATTACTTTTTGCCTTTAATTACTACTACCTTTTTATTTTTTGCTTCGTTCTGCTTTTTGAGATCTGCCTGCTTTTTAAGCTCAGCTTCTTTAGCTTTTTTGACCTCTGCATCAGCCTTGTCAACTGCCTTCTTAGCATTTAACATATCGTTTTTAATGCTCTTGCCATCACCATCTACTGCGTGTGCTTTAAGAACATTCAAAGATGTCTGTTCAATCATCTTATTGAACGCACGGTTCTTTTGAATTAATTCTTTTGAAAGTTTATTTATAGAGAAGTCAGTAAGAGGTTTCATATCCGCATTTGTTTTTTTCTGTTCCATATAAGTATTTATAACTATGAGCTTTGAAAGCGGAACAGTTATATCGGCCTTGATTTCAACATTGTTAATGTCGTTCTGAATACTTTTTATCACTTCCTTACAGTTTACTTCACCTGTAATATTTTTAGTATCAAAATCACGTTTCTTTTCAATGGAATCCTTATATTCAAGATAATTTGTCTTTGCACGGCTTGCCTGTACCGCAACTCTCTCGGTTGGATTCATTACTGCCGTTGTTGCAAGCTTTGCCATTTCTTTCAGACTTTCATTTGAGAAGGTCTGAAGTTCTCTTGAAATCTCACGGCGCTGTTTGCCGTTTGTCAGATGTCCGCCGCCATGCTTTCTGATCTTTTCATCATAATCATTAGCAGCGATGCCCATGATCTCGATAGTTTTCCGTATCTCATATGGAGTTGACTGCATTCCAAGTTTTGTAACATCTTCAAGTGCATGACACATACGTAAGAATTCGCCTGAATTGTTCTGTCTTCCTGCTTTAAGATTATTGAGCACTGCAAGTTTCTCCATTGCAACACTCTTGATGCTGTCGAGTTTTTCGATGTACTTCTCGTTATTATCATCTTCCTCTTTTAGCTGCCTAACGGCATAGTTAGGCTTAATATTAAATATTTGATTGTCATGTTCACCGAATCCCGATAGATTTCCTCCGGTGTTAAACTCTACGGCAAGCATACTACGCTCTGTAGGTGTACGTCCGTCTATTGCATTCTTTTCATAGCTGAAAGCATACTGTTTTGACAACTCACTGACAGATATCTCAACTCCATCATTGTCTATCTTGGCTTCAGTATCTGTAAAACCTCTCATAAGAACATTTCCGCTGCTTACCAAAGCTGATTGATAATTGTTATTCATAAGTTCGATAGCAACAGCCTTACTGCCCGCATTAGATTGCTTTACAATGTTATAGCACTCGGGAACAGGTTGTCTTCCTTCTCTGATAGCCTCAGAAAGATTCTGAATATATTCGCTGTCTTCATATCTTAATTCACCATAATATTCGGCAATTTGCTCCAGCAGAGCATCAAATTTTTCAAAACCTCCCTCTCCGGTCATCTTATCAGTGATCCTGTCATACATAGCCGTATGGAAATCATCTAATTCGTCATAATATTTAAATTCTTTATTTACACCGTGCATATTGTTTCTTGCTATTGCGGCACCGAACTCTCTGATATATTTTCTAAAATCACCGGTTCTTACTGCTTCATCTTCAAGCTCTGTAAGATACTGTACAGGCTGTTCTTTACGATATTTTTCAACAGATCTATCATATTCCTTATTAAGCTCTGCCTGTTTTGATATCTCATCATATGATGCATTAAAAGCTGCACGTGCTGATTCACTTATAAGTATATTTCCAAGCTGATCGTTGCGATGTGTATCAACAAAATCCCATACCTTATCGGCAATTTCTTTTTTCTCCGCAGAAGTTGCGACTGACCTGTTATAGATCTCATGTCTCAGCCTCATGAAATCGTCCTTGAACTCATGATAGACAGCCTTTTGTTCCGGGGAACCATAGTTTTCCATATGTTTTATCTGTTCCTCTACAGCTCCCATAAGACCCATTACGCCAAGTTCTTTTGAACCCCAGCCGTTGTCTATACCTCTTACCTCTCCACGTAAATATCCCATATAACGTGAAAGACCACGATGTGTGCCGGTCAATCTGTCAAGCTGCTCGGAAAGTGGATTTCCAAAGTACTTTTCAGTATTTCCTTCCGGATCGTCCTTGAACTGGTCGTATCTCTCATAATTTTTGAGAGTACGCATATGTGTTTCTCTGAGTTCCTTTAAGTATGTTTCCTCAGCTTTCTGGCTCCAGTCAAGTCTTCCGCCGTTTTTCTGCATATATTCTTCATGCTTATCCGAAGGTATACCGTTTTTAAGAAGTTCTGCCTTATTATTTTCAAGAGCCTCTTTCTCAAGTGCCTGACGGCGATACTGCATCTTGACCTCTTCCACACATGAGTGTGACATATTATAATGTGCTTCATAGAGAGCATCACCGAGCTTATGTCTCATATCATCTGATCTGGAATCAGCATCCCCCGGATTTATTCCATTCAAAAAGAATGATGACACAAAACCTGTAACATATTGTGTTGTCAAAGCCGCTTCGAGGAAATTTCCGTTTTTGGGATCTAAAAGATAAGCCGCATCCTCATAATTTCTCTTTTCAAAAGGATCCTTTCTGTTTTTAGCTTCCTTTTTGCAATCCTTTGCCATATCAGCCATCTGTTTTTTTGCCGTTCTCAATGATTCTGGATCTAAGAAGCCGCTTTTTATCTTAAAGCTTGACTCG
>CADBQZ010000185.1 GCA_902796865.1 uncultured Ruminococcus sp.
GATGTGTCATTCATACTGACAGCGAGTTGTCCTATAAGATTTGCCGCCGAGAAAACTGCTGCTATCGTTATTCGGCTTGACGATGATGCAAAGCCTGCTGCAAGTCCGGCTGCACCAAAGAATACAGTCTGTATCCCCATATCAGGTAATGCGGCAGTTACACCGGCGCTTGCGAGTACTCCGCAGACAGTTCCTCCTATGCAGCCGAAAAAGCGGCTGGCACAGAGTATTACCGTACAGGCGGCAGCAATACCGGGATCTATTACTGAAAGCGTCAGACCACTGAGTTGTGAGACCAGAAGCACAAATACAGCCGAAAAGGAAGTGAGCGTTTTCTTATCTGCATAGTGGATCTTCATATCGGATATAGTATCTAATGAGCTTTTTATAAAAAATGATGCTGCGGAGCCTGCGGCTGCTGTTACTATGCTCAAAGCCGCAGAGACCGGGTCTTTTTCAACAAGAAATGCAAATACTACTCCTGAAAATGCCATGCTTACAAAGGTTATGAATGCTGCCGTTTTAGGAGAATCATCTTCACGCATTATAATCTTGCCGACTGCTGCCAATACGAGAGCACAGAATATACTTCCGAATGCAGCTGCATTTCCAGCAGCCATAAGTGTAAGCGAAGCACCTAAAGCAAAAGCTGCTGAGCAGACAGGGGAGAGTGCGCCTGAAAAAGCGCATATAAGCGGAGCGGTTATAAGTCCTGAACAAGCATAGGCTGTTACAGAAGCTGCTGCAAAGGATAGCAGAGGATATACAGTATTTCTGTATCTTTTGCTTTTTTCAACGATCATGTTTTTTAACATCTTGATGCACCTGCCATAAATAATATTAGAATATATCTTTTAAATGATAAGTTCTATATAATTATATAACAGATAAGATGAATATAATGTCACTTACGGACATCATCTTTTGAAAGCCTTTATATGTTCTTGTAGGCTTTGGGGGCTATTTGATTGAAAATGATTTTCATTCTATTTCCGAGAGTGCATTTGAAAGTTCTGTCCACTGCTCCATTGTAAGCTGTTCGCATCTTACGTTTTTGCTGTGACCCAGACGTTCAAAAATATCATACAAAAGTTCCTTGTTTAACGAAAGTGCCGATGATAATGAATTGGCAAGAGTTTTACGCCGCTGAGAAAACGCTCCCTTTATGATCTTAAAAAACATCGTTTTATCATTTACCATTTTTTTGTAATGATTGTTAGGGCATATCTGTATAACAGCTGAATCAACATTCGGCGCCGGCATAAAGCTTCCTCGTGATACCTTGAACAGCATCTGTGCTTCACCGTAAAATCTTACCGCAGCGGTAACAGCTCCGCAGGCTCTTGTGCCCATTTCGGCGCAAAGCCGGTCTGCGGCTTCCTTTTGGACCATTACAGTTATAGCTTCTAACGGAAGTTCACTTTCTAAAAGCATCATAATGACCGGAGAAGTTATATAATAAGGCAGATTTGCACAAACTGCGGTTTTAAGACCTTTGAATTCGTCATCTATAAGTTTTGCAAGATCAGTTTCCATTATATCAGCGTTTATGACTTTAAAATTTTCAAAATCGCTCATTGTTTCATCAAGGACCGGTATAAGCCGCTGGTCTATTTCAACAGCGACGACTTTTTCGGCATTTTTTGCAAGTTCTCTTGAAAGCGTGCCGAATCCGGTGCCTATCTCGATTATTCCGAATCCTTCTTTGGCAAGACCATATTCGGCTATTTTAGGACATACAGACGGATTTATAAGGAAATTCTGACCTAGTCCTTTAGAAAAGCTGAAGCCGTATTTTGCCAAAAGCTCTTTAATAACACTTATATTTGTAAGCTCTTTCATATCTTTCTCCATATTATTTTTTTCTGTTAAATTAAATTTATACTTGCATATCTTTCCCTTATATATTATAATAATAAATGAAAGAATTTTTCTATCCGACCGAATAAGGGGTGACATTTTTTGAAAAGGCAAAGACGTGATAAGATAAATTATTATCTTGATATAGCAGAAACAGTTCTCGAAAGAAGTACCTGTATAAGAAGAAACTTTGGTGCTATAATAGTAAAAAATGATGAGATAATATCGACCGGTTATAACGGCGCACCACGAGGCATGATAAATTGTTCTGATTCCGGAAACTGCATAAGAGACGAATTGGATATCCCCAAAGGACAGCGTTATGAGCTTTGCCGTTCGGTACACGCTGAACAAAATGCAATAATATCAGCATCACGTTCAGATCTTTTAGGTTCAGATATCTATCTTGCCTGTCATGATGCTAAGACCGGTGAGGTCGATGGAGATATAGAACCTTGTCTTATGTGCAAGAGATTCATTATAAATGCAGGAATAGAGCGTGTCATAGTACGTCAAAATAATGATGATTACAAGATAATACAAGTAAAAGAATGGCTTAATGAAAAAGGTTCTGCTGATGAGGGAAGCTACAGCAGATAATATATTATACCATTTTTTTCACGGTACGTCAAAGAAATATGCCTGTTTTAAAATATTTTTAGAAAATCGAAAAAAAATCAGGATTTTACTTGACAATATTATTTTAATATGATATAATATATACTGTCTTAGAGAAAGGCGATTTATCTGGGTGTGGCGCAGTTGGTAGCGCGCTACCTTGGGGTGGTAGAGGCCGTGGGTTCAAGTCCCGTCACTCAGACCATTGATGACTGCTGCTTGTGGTAATTGCTGTGTATGTACCCCAGCATAGCGATTGCAGGCAGCGGTATTAATGAATAAGAATATGGTGATAATGCCGTAAGGCTTTTTATTTTGAGGATAGGTAAGCGATTGCTAACCTATCCTTTTTTTCAAAATCTATTGAAAAATTTCTTTAAGTATGATATAATTTATCTTGTTTAATAAAAAATAAAAGGAAGTAAATATCTATGGGAATCGTATTACAATTTGTTTTGCTTGCGGCAGGCTTTGTTCTGCTTATAAAAGGAGCCGATTGGTTTGTTGAGGGTGCATCATCAATAGCTGCAAAATTCGGCATACCTCAGCTTGTCATCCGTCTTACTATAGTTGCGATGGGGACGAGCGCTCCGGAGGCGGCTGTAAGTATATCTGCGGCTTTAAAAGGCAGTGCAGATATAACGATAGGAAACATCGTCGGAAGTAATATAATTAATGTTCTTGTTATACTTGGACTTGCATCAGTCATAGTTCCAATTGCTGTAGGAAAATCTACAATACGCTATGAAATGCCGTTTATGATAATTATTTCAGGGCTTCTTTTGCTTCTTGGACTTGATGGAAGTATAAACTGGATAGACGGTCTTATACTTACAGCGGCTTTTCTGCTTTATTTAGGATATCTTTTTTTACAGGCTAAAAAGGGCAGGGAACAGGAAGAAACGCAAAAAGAGGTCGTTATGTGGAAAGCAATCATATTTCTTCTGTTAGGACTTGGCATGATAGTATTTGGAAGTGATCTTACAGTTGATGCTGCAAGCAAGATAGCAAAGGAATTCGGCATGAGCGAGCGTTTTATCGGTCTTACAATAGTAGCTCTCGGAACATCTCTGCCAGAACTATGTACATCTGTAATGGCAGCAAGAAAAGGAAATGCGGATATTGCGATAGGAAATATTGTCGGAAGCAATGTATTCAATATTCTTTTTGTAGTTGGTCTTTCATCGCTTGTCACAACAGTACCATTCCAGTCTAAATTTATTTTTGATATGTTGGTAGCTATTGCTGCTGCTGTTTTGCTTCTTCTTTGCTGTATTCTTGGAAAAGGCAAACTTAAACGCTGGGGCGGAGCATTGCTGCTTATCTCATACGCAGGATATTTTGCTTATATTATATGATCGAAAGAGTTGATAAGAAATGAGCGTTGCAGTAAAAAAAATAATAGCGGTGGTGATAGGTTTTATTATGATAACAGCTTCATCATTCTGCGGCAGTAAGTATACCTATGATATTTATGATGTTTCTCCGCTTACTGTCGATATGCTCATATCGAGCGGTATAGATAAAGCCGATAAGCTAATGATAACGGCGCATCCTGATGACGAAGTATTATGGGGCGGCGGGCATCTTATGGACGGCGATTATTTTGTGGTCGTACTGACAAACGGCAAAAATAAAGTACGCCGTAATGAATTTGAGAGCGTTATTAAAGAGTCCGGCAACAGCGGTATAATACTTGATTATCCTGACAAAGCATTTGGCGAACGTGACGATTGGTCTGCCGTATATGATAAAATA
>CADBQZ010000186.1 GCA_902796865.1 uncultured Ruminococcus sp.
TCCGGTGCGGCTATATCCATACCTTTATGATTGCGGTCACTCATGAAAGGGTCGCTTACATATCCGCCATTCACCGGTGAAACAAATTCTATTGAAGGCATAGCACTTTCAGGAAGGCTCTCACTGTAAAGTCCGTCATCGTCCGGTGAAAAGTGTTCTGTACCTATCGTTTCGGTCGAGGTTAGTTTTCTTGCGATCTCCTGACCGTCTATATAAGTCACTTCATAGGTATTCACTTTTTTCTCGCTGTAGCTTCCCGGGACAAGCTCATGCTCTTCGTTATATACATAGCTTTCTATCCCGTCCGCTTCCTCTTCTTTTTCACAGCAGACATATTTCACCGGAAGCACCGGTACGCTTTCTTTTACAGTAACGTCTTCTCCGTTATCCTTATCATCAGGTACTGACATATCCTGACCGGCTTTTTCATCTGTGCTAATACCGGGATCTTCGGATATTTTTCCAAGTGTTTCTTCTATTTCGGCTGTATGATCGGAGGATATCTTTTTTTCACCTGTAAGGAACTGTGACATATCCTCTTCATCCACAAGTGCTTCTGTGCGGTAAAGACCCTGTTTTATATCAGGCTCAACAGCAAAATCCGCTTCTATTACATTATCATCACTGCGATAGCTTTCGAGTATCCCCGAAAGCTCTTTTTCTATATCTTCCGGGTCGGCGACTGCACCCACGAATTCATCTCCGATGTAAACACCGCTTGCTTCCACAAGTTCAGCGCCCGAGTTTGCAGTATCCATCACCGCCACTTCAGAAACAGGCATAGAAAGATCGGCAAATACACCTCCCGTATCAGAAAGTCCTCCGCACGACATGACAGCAGATACCTCGGGGCTTTTATCAAAGCTTTCGGCTGCTCCGTATTTTAGTTCCGAAGCCCAGCAGACAGTCCCTGCTAAAAACACTGCTGTAAGCACAGGTGCGGTACAGTTCATGACAAGGTAATATATTCCTGATTTTTTATTGTTCATTGTTATCCTGCCTTTCTGTTTTTGTGATAGTTCCGATATGGGTTATTATACCGCCCGGACGCAAAAACAAAAGTCGAATAATAAATCTCTGCACTGTTTCGACAAAACTTTGGACATCTGCACAATTTATCACTGTTTAAATAGTGGAACCTGCCGGGTAGTCCGTGACCGAACAGAACAAACGCAGAAGAACATATTGTTCTTCTGCGCTTGGATATTTTATATTTATCAGATCTGTACCGAATAGTTCGGTGCTTCTTTTGTGATATAGATATCGTGCGGATGACTTTCTTTAAGTCCGGCACCTGTTATTCTTACAAACTGTGATCTTTCGTGGAGAGTCGGTATGTCCTGACATCCGCAGTAGCCCATACCTGATCTTATACCGCCGACAAGCTGGAATATAGTATCAGCAACAGGACCCTTGAACGGTACACGTCCCTCAACGCCTTCCGGAACGAGCTTCTTAGCGCCTTCCTGGAAATATCTGTCCTTAGAACCGCAAGCCATCGCACCGAGACTTCCCATTCCTCTGTATACCTTGAATGAACGTCCCTGGAATATCTCAGTTTCACCTGGAGCTTCCTTACAGCCTGCTAAGAGTGAACCTAACATTACTACATTAGCGCCTGCCGCAAGAGCCTTTACTATATCGCCCGAATATTTTATACCGCCGTCTGCTATTACCGGTACGCCGTATTTCTGAGCTACCATAGAAACGTCATATACAGCTGTTATCTGGGGAACACCGATACCTGCGACAACTCTTGTTGTACATATAGAACCAGGACCTATTCCGACCTTTACAGCGTCTGCTCCTGCCTTTATAAGATCCTCGGCAGCTTCTGCTGTAGCGATATTTCCTGCGATCACCTGAGTATCCGGATATTTTTCCTTTACCATTGCAAGGCACTTTAAGATATTCTTTGAATGTCCGTGTGCCGAATCGAGAACAAGTACATCAGCCTGTGCATCTATAAGAGCACCTGCACGGTCTAAAACGTCAGCTGTTACGCCGATAGCTGCACCGCAGAGAAGTCTTCCTGCATCATCTCTTGCAGAATTAGGATACTGTATAGCTTTTTCTATATCCTTTATTGTTATAAGACCCTTAAGACAGCCGTTATCGTCAACGAGCGGCAGCTTTTCGATCTTGTGCTTTCTTAATATCTCCTGTGCCTGTTTAAGTGTAGTTCCTATCGGTGCAGTGATAAGATTATCTCTTGTCATTACATCATCTATCTTCTGGTTGAAATCGCTCACAAAACGCATATCACGGTTTGTGATGATACCTACGAGCTTTCCTTTGCCGTCAACTATCGGAACACCCGATATTTTGTATTTTCCCATAAGCTCGTCCGCTTCAAATACTTTTCTGTCAGCAGTGAGTGAGAACGGGTTTACGATAACGCCGTTTTCCGAACGCTTTACCTTGTCAACTTCATCGACCTGCTGTTCGATAGTCATGTTCTTGTGGATTATTCCGATACCGCCTTCTCTTGCGATAGCTATAGCCATTTCGGCACCTGTTACGGTATCCATAGCCGCAGTCATTATAGGCGTACAAAGATGGATCTTCTTTGTGAGCTGTGTGCCGATGTTTATCATATTTGGTGTAACATCGGACTTTGCCGGGATAAGAAGGACATCATCAAATGTAAGACCTTCCTTTGCAAATTTGTTCTCGTTAAGCATCGTAAAACCTCCTGAAGATATCTATATTATATTATTACTATAATACTATTTTTTAAGCGTGATGTCAAGCGTTTTTCGACAAAAGTTTCTTTTTAAAAATAATAGCTTTTTTATAGTATATGATTTATCTTTTGCCGGGGACACCCGGCACTTGGCTAAAAAGCTGTTGAAATTAACGAAAGGATATGTTATAATAAAGTGTATGAGGTGACAGCAATGGAAATCGAAAAAGAGCGTACAGTATGCTTTACCGGACACCGTCCAAATAAATTGCCGATAAACGAACGTGGACCTAGTGTTGTTCTGAGTGCGATAAAGAGTACTCTTTATTATAAAATACTGGAGCTGGCACAGCAGGGATATGAATATTTTATAACAGGCCTTGCAAAAGGGGTCGATCTCTGGGCGGCGGAATTTGTGATACAGGTACGCAAAAGCTATCCTAATATAAAACTTATCGGGGTAAAACCTTTCGAGGGACATGGTGATGATTTTCTCGGAGAAGATCTCTATACCTATAATAATGTCCTGTGCGATTCAGATGAGATAATCTGTCTTGCAGATAAATACAGCAGCGACGTTTATAAAAAGCGCAACTATTTTATGGTAGATAATTCATCTTTGCTCGTAGCAGTAGTTGACAATTACCGCAGCGGCACAGGACAGACAATAAATTATGCCAGAAAAAAAGGCATACCCGTGCATATAATAAACGTAAAGGATTATACGGACGCTGAAAAGATAGTTGCACTGAATAAAAAGCATAAAAACAAATAATATACTGTTGATAAGTTGTTTTCAACAGTATCAACAGGATTTTCAACAGTGTTTTGTATCAATCGTTGAAAATCTGAACACTTGATCTTAAAGGAGCTTTTATCTATGATAAAAAGAAGAAAAAAAACAGGAAGTATCGCCATACCTTTTCTTATAACATTTCTCATATCTATGGTACTTATAGGCGGTACTGCTATGATAATATATGATAAGATAGACGATGATGAAAGCTCGCTTATCCCTATGACGAACGAGGTCGGAACTCTTTCCGACAACGACAGCCATAGTATACTCTTTGTACTCGATATGAGCGATACCCTCGGAAGCGGCGAAGAAGAAACATACGAAGAATACGACTATGAAGAGGAAGAGGAAGACGGCGAATGGGAGCCGGAAGAAAAAAGCAGCTCCGACGCACCGTATACCTTTATTATAATGCGTTCGGAACCGATAAATAAAAAACTTACATTTTTAGGTATCCCCTGCAATATGCAGATAGGCACAGACAATAAAAAGGCTGATGATATATACATCGAAAAGGGTACTACTGCGCTCGAAAGCAGTATTGAATATACTCTCGGTATAAATATCGACCGTCATATGAAATTCAACACCGAAGCCTTTACAAAATTCTGCAATATCATGGGCGGAGTCACATTCGCAGTACCGGGCGGCATAGATGGTATCGACCCGTCGAGCGACCAGCAGTATCTCTCCGCAAAACAGATAGAAGCGATAATCAGCAGCGGCAGCTATGCAGGCGGCGAGCTTCAGAGGATATCGACTGCCGCATCTATCGTTTCAGCGATGCTCAATCAGGCAAACGGCGAAAGAATAGCCGGAAATCTCGACAACAGCTTTGAGGCTCTTTCATCAATGACCGAAAGCAATATATCGGCTACCGATTACAGCAACAGAAAATATGCAATAAAATTCATGCTAAGATACAGCGACCCGGAAGACAGCAATTCACGCTCGACAAGAGCAGGATTCATAACACCTTACGGAAGCTCCGAGGGCGGCACATTCGTAGCAGACAGGTATTTTGCAGATGATATAAAGTCTATATTCGAGCCGCTCGATATGAACGCTTCTGAAGAAAATGAAGATAATACTGAAAAGGAGACGGCAAAAGATGCTGAATAATATATTCGATTCTCATGCACACTATAACGACCGCTCCTTTGATAACGACAGGGAAGAGCTTTTGGAAAAACTTCCTTCTATGGGAGTCTCATACGTTGTAAATATCGGTGCTTCCATGAAAGACAGCGAAGATATACTAAAACTTGTAAAAAAATACAGCTATATATACGGTGCTTTAGGGGTACACCCGGACGATGCCGGAAAAACTCCGGAAGGGTATATCTCAGAGCTTGAAAAACAGATCCTTTCAGAGCCTAAGATAAGGGCAGTAGGGGAGATAGGGCTTGATTATCACTACGACGGATACGATAAAGAGCTTCAGAAGGAGCTTTTTGAAGATCAGTTAAAGCTTGCTGAAAAACTCGGTATGCCTGTCGTTATACATTCAAGAGATGCCTGTGAGGATACTATGACACTGCTTGAAAAATATTCCCCGAAAGGAGTAATGCACTGTTTCGGATATTCGGCTGAAACAGCAA
>CADBQZ010000187.1 GCA_902796865.1 uncultured Ruminococcus sp.
ATGGTGAATTGTCTGATTATGAAATAGAGGGACTTTCATTGATAGACCCTGATGAACTGACAGGTACTGCGGCTGGATTTGAAGCGGTAATGCCAAAGCCCGAAGATACAGCTTATATAATTTTTACATCGGGAAGTACAGGTACTCCAAAGGGAGTTATCATAACACATAAGGCTGCTATGAATACTATCCTTGATATAAACAGCAGATTTGGGATAAGTGAAAAAGATGCTGCCATAGGTATAGCAGAGCTTTCGTTTGATCTTTCGGTATATGATATATTCGGAATGTTTGCTGCCGGCGGTACTCTGATAATGCCTCACGATTCTGAAACTCATAATGCAGAGCGCTGGATAGAGCTTATAAAAAAATATTCCGTAACGGTATGGAATACAGTTCCGGCACATATGCAGATGCTTTGCTCGGCAGCTGAATACGCAAAGGAAAAACTCGGTCTGAAAAAGATACTCATGTCGGGGGACTGGATACCATTGGAGCTTCCGGCAAAAATAAGAGGAATAACTTCTGATGCGGATATATATATAGTCTTGGAGGCGCTACTGAAGCAGCCATATGGTCGATATATTATCCGATAGGAGAAAATAATCCTTTTGAAAACAGCATACCATACGGCTATCCTTTGGCAAATCAATATTTTAAAGTTCTGAGCGAAAAGGGTGAAGACCAGCCGGATCTTGTGCCGGGAGAGCTTTATATAGGCGGTGAAGGTGTAGCGCTTGGATATCTCAATGATGACGAACAGACAAACAGTCATTTTATGGATATTGAAGGAAATGGGGCTATCCTTTATCGTACAGGCGATTATGGAATGTATCATTCTGACGGTACGATCGAATTTCTCGGCAGAAAAGACAACCAGATAAAGCGTCACGGGCACAGGATAGAATTAAATGAAATAGAACACGTTATCGAAAATATGGCAAATGCGGAGCAGGCGGCAGTGATCATAAGCGCAAATGAAAACGAAGATCATCTTGCAGCGTTTGTATCCGCAGCAACAGATAATGATACGAGAAAATATGAAGAATTTGACAGCTTGTTAAACAAAACTGCGGTCGAGACCGGAGATTCAATATCAGGCAGGTATGACAATGAGCTTTTAAAGCAATGGATAATGAATACTGATACAGCGGCGCTTTTGAACATAGTTGACGCATTCAGATGCAAGGGATTGTTTAAGGACAAGAAAACAGCATATCCCTATGAGAAAATATCGGATACACTTAAAGTACTGCCTAAATTCAGACCGCTTTTAAGACGTATGGTGAATGCGCTGGAGGCAGAAGGCTTTATAACGGCGGCAGATGTTCCGGACACATATATTCTTACAGATAAGGCAGATTCATATGATATAGAAAGCTTCAAGCAGCAAATGCGTCTTACCGAAGAAAAGATAAAAAATAATTCAGTTCTCATAGATTATCTTTCAAATGACGGAAGTCTTATGACAAAGCTGTTCAGCGGCGAAAAGGAACCGTTGGAATTTATTTACCCAAAAGGCTCTGTAGAAAACGCATTGTCTGCATACAGAGATAATATATTTGTGAAAACGCTTAATGGAGCTATTATAAAAGCAGTAGAAACAGCGGTAGATAATATATCAAAGGAAAAAGGTGATGTACCTGTAAGGATACTTGAACCGGGTGCCGGAGTGGGCGGCACCAGCCGTGACCTTATAACAAGATTAAGTGACAAGAATATAGAATATCATTTTACGGACATTTCTGCATTTTTCCTGAATGAAGCTAAAAAAGTGTTCGGTGACTATGACTTTATAAAATATCAGACGTTTGACATAAACAAAAGTTATATTAATCAGAATTATAAGCAGAATATGTTCGATATAATAATCTGTGCAAATGTACTTCACAATGCAGCCGACGGAGCCGAAACATTAAAAGCGCTCAGTGAGATGCTTGTTCCAAACGGCTATCTGTTTATAATCGACTGTGTTAACGAGTCTCCTTCGCTGCTTACTTCTATGAGCTTTGAATATACGATGCCGCTAAAGGATTACAGAGTGGCTGAAAGCGCAGTGTATTTTACATATCCTCACTGGATGGAAAATTTTGATAATGCATCGCTTAAAAAAGTTTGCGATTATCCTGAGGCTGATACAGCGGTAGGTATGTCCGGACAGCATATATTTATAATGCGTAAATCCTCAAACAAAGCAAAATTATCTGAAAGTGAGATAATAGAGCATTGCAGAAAGAATCTCCCTGAGTATATGGTACCTGACACAGCAGAAGTGCTTGATAAAATGCCGCTTACAGGAAACGGAAAGCTTGACAGAAAAACTCTTGCCAAGCGAATAGTCGGTGCATCACATAGAGAACACAGCGAAAATGAACTGCCTGTAGGCAAGACAGAAAAAATGCTGGAGAAGATATGGAAGGAAGTATTAGGTATAAGTTCAGTCAGCAGATTTGACGATTTTTACTCAGCAGGAGGAGATTCACTGCTTATTACACAGATAGTTATCCGTATGAAAAACGAGATACCAAAGCTTGAAAATATGGAATGGAACGAGCTTCTGGAACTTATCATGAAACATCCGACTATAGAATCACTTGGTAAAAGTATCGACAGCAATGAAAGAGCTGAGAAGATAACGGATCCTTATGAGGTGATAAAAGCGTCTGAAAATGACTGCACAGGAGAAATAGTATTATTTGCCGACGGAACGGGCACTGTGGGTATCTATAATGAGATAATACCCGTTCTTAAAGAACATCTTAAAAGCAATGTACAGCTTTCAAGCTTTAAGGTCGCAGATGCTGAACATTATCTTGGATTTTCATCGGAGGAACTTATAACAAAGCTGGGCGAAGAATACGGC
>CADBQZ010000188.1 GCA_902796865.1 uncultured Ruminococcus sp.
ATAATCGGTAACTTCACGGGCGTGTTCGACATTACAAAGAGCAAATTCCTGATTTGATATATCAAGCGTAACAGCATTTTTATACGGTGAGGTATCAGTGTTGTCACGGATAGCTTCATCGTAGTGATATATTGGTTTTGAATAGTCAGGTTCGATCGTAGTAGTAGCTTCTGTTCCAGGCTTGAAATCAGTATTTCCTGAAGTTGGCTGCTCCATTGTACCGCCTATATTACTGAAATCAATCTCCGCTTCTGTGCCCGGATGTTCAACAGTTTTATTTGCATACCCCATAAATTGTTTTTTCTCAGTAAAAAGCTTGTCAGTATGAATATCATAAATATTAAGATTCAGTTTATCTGTTTTCTGAGAAGTTTCGCCTATCTGTAAAGTTATAGGCTTCAGCATTTTTTTGTCCCATTGTTTTACAATACGTTCACGTTCATCTATATGGTCTGCATAGGATAATTTGCTTTTTACATTTATTGTTCTCTTTTCATCCCAAGCAGGTATATCAACGGCTGGTTCTATCCATTCCGGATCATCATATGCAGGTGTAGTCCAACCCGGGTCGTCGTATTCAGGCACAGGCAGAACTACCTGATAGGGGATAGCGTTGTATTCGGAACTAGGATAGCTGCTGCTTCCGGTAACATCTACATAAGCTTCATAGCTGTTTTTGCTTATATATATAGATTTTCCTTGAAATACTGCTATTCCTTCTGACATATGGGCAGATTTGAAAGCATCGGTCGTGCTTTGAACAAGTGCAAGAGTTTTGCCGGGATCGTTCGGGTCAATTACTGAATTTTTTAAAGCTGATGCACTAAGACTGTATTTTCCCGGAACTGCCGGATGATGTGCTCCAGGGTGATATACTTCATCATGGTGTACAGGAGGATGATAAACAGCATCACGGTGTACAGCATCATGATGTATTGTCTGTGTCTCCTCGCTAGGATATGTGTTTACTGAAAAATACGGATCACCTATAGCGGCTTTTATATCCTCATCGCTCATTGACAAAGGGTCAGAACCGTCTATTACTGTTTTTCCGTCGAGAGTATAATAAAGCTTTCCTTTTACCATATTCGGCGCAGCAAGTCCGTTTGAAGACATATAATTTTTTACTGCATCAGCCAGAGTTTTCAATGTATCTCCTCTGAACCTAGCATTTGGGTCTTCGGTATCAGGACAAAGCGTATTATCACCAAGATCAATGTAGTTTGGTGCCGGGTCAGAAAAATATTGTGATCCGTCGACATATTCATTGACCGTTATTTTATCAGTGACAGTATCAACCATATGAACAGTTACTTCTGTAGGACAGAAAAGCTTGTTCCCATTGAAGTTAGCTGTTTCTGCGATACGGTCTATCTCTGAACCAAGCTGATTCATTTCCTTTTGGAGTGCTGCCCTGTCAGTGGGATCATCAAGTATACCATTGGCAGATTTTTCACTGAGTTCGGTCATGCGTTTTAATATATTCTGGATCTCGTCAAGATAACCGTCCGCTGTATGTATGAGATTTATGCCGTCTTCACAGCCTGGAGAGATAGTTTCAAGAGCATTTATCTGTGCTCTCATTTTTTTTGAAATAGCCAATCCGGAGGCATCATCGGCAGATTTGTTTATACTGTATCCTGATGCAAGCTTTTCAAGATTTTCTTTTGAGGATTTACTGTTTTTGTTAAGGTTTCTTATGGAGTTATTTGATGAGTTATTGGTTCTTACGGAAAATCCCAATTGTATTCTTCCTTTCTGTAAAGTTGTTTTAAAATCATTCTATATAATATATATCGGTTTAACTGAAAAGAATTAAAGCACATAGCATTTTGTATTCAACAAAAGAATGAATTTTATATAGAATGTAAAAAAAAGAGAATTAATATAAATGAATTTTTAAAAGATTTCTATAGACAAAATATGCTTTTTATGATATAATAATTTCATAAAAATGATAAAAACGTATTTTACTATTATGAAAGGATAAAAAAATGAAAACATCAATAACAAGACGACTTTTAAGACTTGGCATTCTTTGCACAGGTGTGGCGGCTTTTGCCGTTGCGATAATTTCGGCAGTAAGTATTAATTTAGTTGAAACACATTTTTCTGATAATTTTGGCGAAACCGTTATAAGCAGCGTTGTAAGTTCTTTGCAGGAGGAAGCGGAATATCTTCATAATGGTCTAGTCAAGGCGATTCCAGGGGAAGAAAATGATATTTTTGATGATGTATTTCTTTTAGGAGATAAAAAAGATTTTGATTACAATGATTTTATAAATGAAAGCAAAGGTTTGAAAAAAGACAGCATTAATATTGGCTACATAAGAAATGCGGAAGTTATGCTTGTTGCTCTTAATAAGGGGGATAGTATAATAGTTGGTTCGCTTGAACCGGGCTATTTTGACTATGCTTTAAATATAATGCAGGACAATGATTGTAAAGGCTATATGGTAAATATAGAAGACAGCAGAGTTATGCTTGCAACTGATAAAGAAGAGTGCGGCAGCATCATTTCTGATAATAAGCTTTATAATAAAAATCTTGAAAAAGCGGCAGCCGGAGTTTCTTTTTCAGACGGCGGTGTATTTTCAAAATACATAGTATATTCAGACGTTCTTCCTGATAATCCGGAGTTTTGTGTTATTTACAGTATGAAATCATCTAACGTTTACGGCTTCGGGATAATATGTCTTGCTATAATTGCAGCAGGGGCAGCACTTCTAACTGTAACGGGTGTTATAGTATCTATTAACGTAGCAAAGAAAATATCAAATTCAATAACACCTACGGCTATGTGTCTTGATAAGTTTGCAAGAGGAGAGATAGATAATACTTTCAAGGCAAATAAGCGCGGCGATGAAACGGAAATGCTTTCACAGGCTATGGAAAAAACGATCACCAATCTGGGCAGATATATCCGTGATATAGATTATATGCTGTCTGAGATATCAAATGGTAATCTTACCGTTGAAAGTACCTGTGACTATGAAGGCGACTTTAACAATATAAAGAATTCTCTTGAAAAAATATCAGTTTCTTTAAGAAGTACATTTGATACCATAAGAAATGTGGGTGATCAGGTCAATACGGGTGTAGAAACACTTACAGACGGTGCGCAGAATCTTGCAAATAATTCTTCATCGGAAGCAGACACTCTCGGAGGAATAGAACTGCTTGTTCAGGGCATAAACGAAAATGTATCAGCTAATGAGGAAATGACCGTTCGTATGAAAGGGCTTGCATCAAGAACTGTACAGTCGGTCGAGAATGGCAACAGCAGTATGAATAATCTGAGCAATGCTATTGAAGAGATAAGACAGGCTTCTGATGAGATACAGTCTATAACAAAGCTCATAGATGATATTGCTTTCCAGACGAATATACTTGCTCTTAACGCGGCGGTCGAGGCAGCAAGAGCAGGAAGCGCCGGCAAGGGCTTTGCGGTGGTAGCAGACGAAGTAAGGAACCTTGCAAGCAAATCTGCTGAAGCTGCAAAAGATGCCGTAACAGTTATAGGCAAGACGGTAGAAGCTGTCGAGAGGGGAGTAGGGCTTAATGAATCGGTGCTGCTATCACTGAAAGAAGTCAGCAATGCTGTTCATGAATTCAGCGGACTCGCAGAAAAGGTTGCGATATCTTCTGAGAAGCAGGCAGCGGATATAAAGACTCTCAACAGCGGTCTATCCGAGCTTTCTGATGCTGTGAACAACAATGCTTCAACAGCCCAGATGTCGGCAGCAAGTGCACAGGAGCTTTCGGGACAGACACAGGTGCTCGAACAGCAGCTTAAAAAGTTCAAAATATAAAATTCAAGCAAGACAGTTTTATAGCAACTGCCTTGCTTTTTAAATAAGATACGGAGGGTAATATGGATATAAAAGATAATAGAATAGACAGCGGAAAACCTTTTGACTGGGGAAGGGCATCAGAAGACTATGCAAAGTATCGTGATATCTATCCACCTGTGTTTTATCAGAAAATAGCAGATATGGGGCTATGTACAGAAGGGCAGAGTATACTTGATCTCGGCACTGGTACAGGCGTACTTCCTAGGAATATGTACCATTTTGGCGGGAAATGGACAGGTTCTGATATATCAGAAAATCAGATAGCACAGGCAAGACACCTTGCTGACAGAGCGAATATGGATATAGATTTTATCGTGTCAGATGCTAAGAATATAAATTTTCCTGAAAAAACATTTGATGTAGTTACAGCCTGTCAGTGCTTTTGGTATTTTGATCATGATGTTTTAATGCCAAGGATATCCCGAATCTTGAAAGACGGCGGAAAGTTTTTGATACTTACTATGTCATGGCTTCCGTTTGAAGATAAAATAGCCGGGGCAAGTGAACAGCTTGTATTGAAATATAATCCTGATTGGTCCGGCGGCGGAGAAGTAAGAAAACCGATATGGATACCGGAAGCGGCAGGTAAATATTTCAAATTGACAAGGCATGAGGAATATGACCTGAACGTGCATTTTACCCGTGAAAGCTGGCATGGAAGAATGAAAGCCTGCCGTGGCATAGGTGCATCTCTTGATGAAAAAAATATAGCTGCATGGGAGGCAGAACATAGAGCATTGCTTGACAGTATTGCTCCCGATGAATTTGACGTTTTGCATTACGCAGCTATGGCAGTTTTAGAAAAAATATGATCACTTTTAAATATAAAAAAGCCGGCTCAAAAAAGCCGGCTTTCTCATATATTTTACTAGTAAGTTTTAGCAGATAATTAGTTCTTCATCATGCTTGCAACTTCATCAGCGAAGTTTTCTTCCTTCTTTTCAACGCCTTCGCCTCTTACAAAGCAAACATATCCAACTACATCAATAGTTGTATTTGCCTTCTTAGCGCAGTCAGCAACGTACTTCTGAACTGTGAAATCGCCGTCCTTAACGAATTCCTGTTCAAGGAGGCAGTTTTCTGAATAATATTTGCCGATCTTACCTTCAACGATCTTAGCTTTTACCTGTTCAGGCTTGCTTGCCATCTTAGGATCTTCGTCCATCTGTGAAAGCATGATCTTCTTTTCTTCTTCAAGAACTTCAGCAGGTACATCTTCTCTCTTAAGATAAGGAGGCTTTAATGCAGCTACCTGTAAAGCACAGTCCTTACCGCAGGCAAGTACTTCTGCAGATGCTCCGGCAGGTGATGCAACGTTTACCATAACGCCGATGCTTCCGCCGCCGTGAACGTAAGGTACGAGGATACCTTCGAGTCTCTGGAATCTTCTGATGTGCATATTTTCACGGATCTTGAGGAACAATTCCTGAAGTGCTTCAGCAACAGTTGTATTTCCACCTGCGATCTGAGTATTGTTAAGAGCTTCGATATCAGCAGGATTTGTGTCGATAATGGTCTGAGCAACGTCATCAACGAACTTCTTGAATTCGTCGTTGTTTGCTGCAAAGTCAGTTTCGATGTTAACTTCAACAACAGCACCAACTGTGTGGTCTGCATTTGTCTTAGCCATAACGATACCTTCTGCTGCTACTCTTCCAGACTTCTTAGCCTGTGTAGCAAGACCTTTTTCTCTGAGAAGGACTGTTGCCTTTTCAAAATCGCCGTCAGCCTCTACAAGAGCCTTCTTACAGTCCATCATACCAACGCCGGTCTGCTTACGCAGCTCGGCAACATCTTTAGCTGTTATATTTGCCATAAATTTTTCCCTCCGGTTATTTCTTTAGAAAGACCCGAATAATAATATCCGGGTCTGAATCTCTTGATTATTCAGCTGCTTCTTCAGTTTCTGCTTCTTCAGAAGCTTCTGTTGTATCTTCACCCTGTCTGCCTTCGATTATAGCATTTGCAATAGTGCCGGCAATAAGCTTAACAGCTCTGATCGCATCATCGTTACCTGGGATAACGTAATCTATCTCATCAGGGTCACAGTTTGTATCTACGATAGCAACGATCGGGATACCGAGCTTCTTAGCTTCTGCAACTGCGATTCTTTCTTTTCTCGGGTCAACGATAAAGAGTGCAGCAGGAAGTTTTTCCATATTCTTGATACCGCCCATGAATTTCTCGAGCTTTTCGATCTCGAGGTTGAGCTTTACAACTTCCTTCTTAGGGAGAAGTTCAAATGTTCCGTCTTCTTCCATTGTGTGAAGCTGTTCAAGACGCTTGATTCTTGTCTGGATAGTTTTGTAGTTTGTGAGCATACCGCCGAGCCAACGAGCGTTTACATAGTGTGCGCCTGCTCTGAGAGCTTCTTCCTTAACGGAATCGCCAGCCTGCTTCTTTGTACCTACAAAAAGTACATTTCCGCCGTTTGCTGCGAGGTCACGAACAAACATATATGCTTCTTCAAGTTTTTTTACAGTCTTCTGAAGATCTATGATGTAGATACCATTTCTTTCTGTGAAGATGTACTTAGCCATTTTAGGGTTCCATCTTCTTGTCTGATGTCCGAAATGTACACCTGCTTCGAGAAGCTGCTTCATTGATACTACTGCCATGGTAGTTCCTCCTGTTTTGGTTTTTTATTTATCCTCCGCCCAACTTAGCTTGAAAACAACTGGATCATTCTGATACAGCACCCGTTTTCAAAAGTATAAGCGTGCGAATTACCAGATAATTATATCATATTTCATGACAAAAATCAAGTGTTTTTTAAAATAACATATTTTATTATATCCATTTTGCAGAAATGCTGATCTTCTGACCTTTTAAAAGCGCAGGTACAATAAAGCTTTCTCCGGGTTGATAAGTATTTCCGTTATAGTTCCAGCCTGCAAAAGTCTTGCCTTCATTTTCAAATGTACATTCAGGAAGTATGAATTCTTCGCCGGTCTTTGATTTTAAAGTTATCTTGTCAAGTGAATTTCCATTGTTTGCCGATATATTTATATCAACTTTAGAAGGTGTCCATACTGCATTGAAAGTAACATCAGTATCAGGAACTATGTATCTTGCGGATGTGCCGTATATCTCACCGTTGAGTGTACATTCCCAGCCGGAAAGCGTATATCCTTTTCTTGAGAATCTTGAACTGTCTGCGAGATCCATTCCTATGCCTTCACTCGATTTTACCATTGCGGTCTTCTGACCTACGATGTCATCATAATCTCCTGCATAATAGGTTATCATGTGATAATAATTCCAGCATGGTGTAAGAGTGATATTATGGTCCGGGACAACTAATTTTTCACCCTGTTTGTAGTTTACTCCTTCATAGAGCCAGCCAG
>CADBQZ010000189.1 GCA_902796865.1 uncultured Ruminococcus sp.
ATTATAACCGCAGCTGCTCCTGATGTCTGAAATCTTATTACAGATCTTGCCGAATAGCTGTTGCCCTTCTGAGTGAAACCGGATTCATCCTTTTCCATCCTGCGAGAATAGCCGCAGCCTCCTAATACAGCAATTGCAGACAAATAAATAAGTACCATTATTCCATATGGCATATCCGGAGCTTTTCCACACATCAATCCCAACTCAATCAGCATAAATGTAAACGTAATACCGTATAAAAGATTAGGTTGAGTCAATAAGGTATAACATATAGCAAGACAAATAAAGAAAATGCAAAAGGCAGCAAATGTTTCAACACTATCTTCTGATGCTTTTTTTACATTAAAACGATCAGATAGATTTTCGTATATATCCCTATATATATTATTATAAACTATCTTGAACCCTTCCAAAAAACTGTCCCATTTTTTATACAAAAGAAAAGCGCCGATAAGAGTAAAAGGTATACCCATAAATCTTATCTTGCCGTAAGGCGCAAAAATAGCTGTAAATACAGCATAAAACAATAAAGAATAAAAAAGTGCCGATGATCTGTTTATACCCGTATGAAACTGTGTTAAAAAAGAAAATACAGTACCAATAACACCGATAAAAGCCAGTAAAGCTAAACACACTCTATTAAAAATATTTTTCGAGACTGGAACAGTAATGTCGATATTCCCTGAAAGTCTTACACCATTTTCACTGTTTCTATTTTTTTCAGTTCTGTTTTTCATAATAAACTGCCCTCAAATACGCTCGCTGCTCCTCCGGCAGGAACTGTTATTATCGAAATGTTGTCTGCGATCTGTGTAACAGTTTTACTTTCTGTTCCGACTGCAAAGCAAAACTGTTCAGCAGAAGCTATGTCTTCACATAACGGAATATCATCCGTACTGCGGTCAGTCAGGAAAAATACCTTTGCGCTTTCCGCCGCTGCCCGCCTTACACTTTCACTGTTTATACCGCTGCTCTTTGCTGTTCTTATTATCTGAGCGTATGCTTCTCTGAAAGATGATTCGTCTGTTATCAAAACAGGCTTTTCCTGATATTCCGTCAAAAGTCTGAATGCTGTCTCGTTTTTCAGCAAAAGCATAGATATACAGTAAAAAAGCTCAAGCACTGTATCGCTTACCGACAAACTCTTATCGAGAGCAAAAAGGGGTACAACAAGCGTATCAGGTGATACGCCAAGACTATAATGCTTCGAGATAAGCACAGACTGCCTTGAACTCAGATTCCAGTGTATGCGATTAAGTTTATCACCCGGAACATAGTCTTTAAGTTCAAATATCTCCGATGGATCATCTCCGCTTTTTGTTTTTGAAAATACATCACTGTATTCATCAGATGAAAACTTTATATCAAAAGCATTGCCTTCATAAAAAGTATCAGGTATCACTGCGATATCTGCTGTACTGTTTATATTGATATTCATAGAAAAAATACGCATATGATCCAAAAGTTTTATTCTTTTTAGTCTGACCTCCAGAATACCGCATTTGTCCGGTATAAGTGTAAATCGTACCTGCTGTGAAAATCTATGATATATTGGAATGTCGATAAAAAGCTTTTCGTATCTGCTGCAAAGAGTATTCCTGTATTCAAGTTCAATGATACTTTTCGGAAACGGTATCAGTGTCTTATTTTTTATATTTATACAAAATAACGCCTGCTCCTTACGCAATACATTTTCCGAAGCCATTGATATATCTGCATTTATGCCTTTTTTTCCAATAATAACAAGCAAAAGCATCGCAGCCGGCAAAGCTAAAACGATAACAAGCGTATAAAGTGATATTTTACCTATAAATAATATATAAAACAATATCGAAGCTATGATAAGTATCAGATACGCTATTCTTCTTATATAGATCATCTTTCTTTCACACCCGGTACAGGTACGCTGCTTAGTATCTCACTGCAAAGCCTTTCCGGAGTTATACCTGATACAACTGCCTTTGAAGACATAACAAGTCTATGTGCTGCTGCATCACAGAATACCGCTCCGACATCATCAGGTATTACATAGCTCCTTCCCCTGAAAAGTGACGCCGCCTTAGCCATTGCTGATATGCTGAGTGTACCTCTTGGACTCAACCCTAGTTTTATCATGGGATGATTTCTTGTAGCATCTGAAAGCCTTACCATATAATCATAGATCCTGTCATCAACATATATCTCTCCCGCTATTTTCTGAAGCAGCAGCATATCCTTTGCAGACGACACATTTGATACCTCGGCTGATATATTCTCTCCTTTGTTTTTCAGTATGCTGATCTCGGCATCATGCGGCGGATAACCCATTCGCAGACGTATCATGAATCTGTCGAGCTGAGATTCAGGAAGCATCTGTGTTCCGACAGAGCCGATAGGGTTTTCCGTTGCTATTACTATATAAGGCTGTGGGAGATCATAACTGCTGCCGTCTATAGTTATCCTTTTTTCTTCCATAAGTTCCAAAAGTGCCGACTGTGTCTTGCTTGACGTCCTGTTTATCTCATCAGCAAGAAAAAGATTGCATACAGCAGCACCTTTTTTTAGTCTGAATGTATCCTCTTTCTGGCTGTAAACAGAAAATCCGAGTATGTCGGTCGGAAGCACATCCGGAGTAAACTGCATACGATTACAGCTTAGTCCCAAAGCCTTTGAAAAGCTAAGAGCCATTGTTGTCTTTCCTACGCCCGGTATATCTTCTATAAGTATGTGTCCGCCGGCGATCATAGCCGTAAGTACCTTTGCTATCATATCATCTTTTCCGATAACTGTTTTCCTTACTTCATTCAGGATACTGTTAAGTTTATTGACTGCTAATGAAAGATCAGTATTATTTGAAATCATATTACTCTCCTCTGAATTTTTTCTAAAAATATTATAACATTTTTTGCCTTTGAATTCAATGCTTTTATCAATATAATCCTGTTGAATAATTAATTTTTATGGTCTTAAAAAACAAACCCTGCTTTACCTGTACAGCCGCCCAAAATGCCTGACAAAAAAAGAAATGAAAAAAGTTTTTGAACCTTTAGTTTTTTTATAAGTTATTCCAAAATTTATAAACTACATTGACAAAACGATAAAAATTGTTTATACTTAATATGGTATGGCGATTTATGCAAAAAAAGCGTGAAAGGCGGAAAACAGTATGAATATATGGCATAATATCAGTCCTAAAAGAATAAGTGCAGATGACTTCGTAGCAGTCATCGAGATCCCTAAAGGCAGCAAGATAAAGTACGAACTTGATAAAGAGACCGGCTTTATAAAGCTTGACAGGATCCTTTATACTTCGACCCACTACCCTGCAAATTATGGTCTTATACCAAGAACTTATGCAGATGACGGTGACCCGCTGGACGTATTGCTCCTTTGCTCGGAAACGCTTTATCCAAGCACCCTTGTAAGATGTTACCCTTTCGGTGTTATAAGAATGATAGACAGCGGCAGAAATGATGACAAGATAATAGCTATACCTTTTGACGACCCTACATACAATACTTACAAGGATATAGATGAACTTCCAAAACATATTTTTGATGAAATGATACATTTCTTCAAGGTATATAAAGAACTTGAAAATAAAACGACCGCAGTAGACGAGATCGAAAACGCTGAAAGCGCTCGTTCAATAATATCAGCAGATATAGAGAATTATATAGAAAAATTCTGTAAATAAAAAACGAAAGGAAAATTTAAAATGACTGTAAAAGCTAGTGAAGTTCTGTTCAATACCGAAAAAAGTGTCGCTCCTTTAGCACTTATTGCTCTTGAAGGCGCTGTTGAACTTGGAAACAAAATAAACGATTATCTTGTTTCATGGGCAAAAAAAGGCGGATATGATATTGATACTCTCCTCATCGAGAATCAGTGTCCAAGATTTTCTTCGGGCGACGGAAAAGGTCTTATCAGCTCTACTGTAAGAGGCAAGGATATTTTCATGATCGTTGACGTAGGAAACTACAGCTGCAAATACAAAATGTACGGAAAAGAAAATTCCATGTCTCCCGACGATCACTTCCAGGATCTCAAAAGAATAATACAGGCTATTGCCGGTAAGGCATACAGAATAAATGTTATCATGCCTATACTCTACGGCGGAAGACAGCACAGAAGAAGCTATCGTGAATCTCTCGACTGTGCAGTTGCTTTGCAGGAACTTCAGGCTATGGGTGTTTCAAATATCATAACATTCGATGCACATGATCCTCGTGTACAGAATGCTATCCCGCTTATGGGATTTGATAATGTTATCCCGTCATATCAGGTACTTAAATCACTTTTCCAGAATGTTGATGATCTTGTAATAGACAAAAATGAATTTATGGTAGTAAGCCCTGACGAAGGCGCTCTTAACAGAAATATGTATTATGCTTCTGTTCTCGGAGTTGATATGGGTATGTTCTATAAAAGACGTGACTACTCAAAGATCGTTGACGGACGCAACCCTATCGTGGCTCATGAATATCTCGGAAATTCAGTTGAAGGAAAAGATGTCTTCGTAGCAGACGATATAATCTC
>CADBQZ010000190.1 GCA_902796865.1 uncultured Ruminococcus sp.
GACGATTCAGATGAACTCTGCTCGACAGGCTCAGTCTTTTCTTCCGGAAGCGGTTCACCGCCGTTTGCAAGAGTTTCATATATCTTAACAGCATCTTTTATGTGGAAAGGCTCTGTTGCGTGTGAGCCTTTTGCACCCATAGTTACAAGCATATATTCTTCGCCGTCTATTTCAGCAAGTGATGCAAGACAAAGCCCTGCTTCATCGGTATATCCTGTCTTTCCGCCGATTATCTTTCCGCCTCTGAATTCCTGTGAATCCATAACGGAGAACAATGTACTTGAAAGAGTTACACCTGATGGTCTTTTATCAGTAGAAGTATCAAAGCTCGTAGATGTAAACACTTCCTTGAATTCTTCGTTTGAAAGAGCATATCGTAAAAGTACCGATATATCATATGCCGTAGTGTAATGCTCGCTGTCATGAAGTCCGCATACATTCATAAAATGCGTATCCTTCATTCCAAGCTCACTCGCTTTTTTATTCATAAGAGCAACATACTGGCTTTCGGAGCCTGCGACATTATCCGCCAAAGTCAGACAGCATTCGGCACCGCTCGACAAAAGAGTGCCATAAATAAGGTCACGGTATGTTACAGTTTCGTCCGGTGCAAATCCGGCAGTAGATGCCTGCTGCTCTATTATATAATCATAAATATATCCCGGTATAGTAACAGCCGCATCAAGATCCTTTATCTTTTCAATTGCTATGACCGCTGTCATTATCTTTGTAAGAGATGCAGGATAAAGCTTTTCATCTGAACCTATATCCAAAAGGACATTGCCGTCCGTATCAATAAGATATGCGGCTTCGCTGTATATATCCGACGAACTGAGTTTCATCTCCACAAGTTTCTTTTTTTCTTCCGAGCTGCTGTCCTTTTCTATTACATCAGCCGCTGCCGGAGAATCAAGACTGCTCTTTTTTGAACTCGTAACATTATCAATATTCCTCTCATCATTTTTTGAGATAAGCACCGCTCCAAGTCCGACCAAAAGAATAAGCCCTATCACAATTATAAGGACAGGCATAATGAATTTAGAGTTATTTGAATTTTCTTTCATTTTTTCCTCTTTTTTCCAGATTTTACAATTTTCCTTTTATCACATTACAAAAGCAAAACACCCATTTTGTATTTTGCCTATATATTAGTATATCACTCATTAAGATTTAAGTCAATAAACTTCAAAAAAAAACTTGATTTTTTTTTTGAGATGTGTTATAATATATATCGTTAGATATGGAGACGTATCGAAGTGGTCATAACGGACATGACTCGAAATCATGATGCCCCTTGAGGGACGTGGGTTCGAATCCCACCGTCTCCGCCATAAAAACAGACTGCCTTTCTTTTTTTTGAAAGGCAGTTTTTTATTTGTGAAAGATCAACACTTTTAAACACTAAAAAAGAGAAACTATTCCAACTCTTCTGCAAGCTATTGACATTCCTTTTCTTTAATGATATAATTGTACTATTATGTGCTTTAATGTATTAAAGCTAAAAAACTTTAAAGGGGATATGTCAAATGACAACTACACTGACCTATTCCATGCTTGGCGTTTACATCGCCATAATGATAGGAATAGGTATCTACTCTTACCGTAAGACAAAAACGGTAAACGATTTCGTGCTAGGCGGCCGAAACGTCGGTCCATGGCTCACCGCTTTCGCATATGGTACATCATACTTTTCAGCGGTCGTATTCATAGGCTATGCAGGACAGTTCGGCTGGGGCTACGGCATTTCTACTATATGGATAGGCATAGGAAATGCAATTATCGGAAGCGCTCTTGCGTGGGTCATACTCGGAAGACGAACACGACTCATGACACACAAGCTCAATGCAAAAACGATGCCTGAATTTTTTGAAAAGCGATTCAATTCAAAAGGATTAAAAATAGCAGCATCGCTCATCGTTTTCATCTTCCTTATCCCATATACCGCATCGGTATATAACGGACTTTCAAGACTTTTTGATATGGCACTTGGTATACAGTCAGAAAGCTCATACAAGATAATAATAATCCTTATGGCTGTTATAACAGCTGTATACGTTATTCTCGGCGGTTATGCCGCAACAGCGATAAATGACTTTATACAAGGTATAATAATGCTCGCCGGCATAATCGCTGTCGTTGTATGTACTGTCAATAACCAGGGCGGATTCACAGAAGCCGTAAATAAACTCAGCGAAATAAAAACTCCGGAAGGCGATCCTGCACAGTTGGGTTCGATTTTCGGTCCTGACCCAATAAACCTTATAGGCGTTGTGGTACTCACCTCTCTCGGTACATGGGGACTTCCTCAGATGATAGGCAAGTTCTATGCCATCAAGGAAGACGGCTCAAAAAAGATAATAAGAAGCGGAACTGTTATCTCTACTATTTTTGCTTTTGTCGTTGCCGGCGGTTCTTATCTTTTAGGAGGCTTTGACAGACTCTTCTGTACTACTGATCCTTCAGATACATCAAAAACATTTATAAATACGCTTTCTAACGGAAAACCTGAATTTGATGCTATGATACCGGCGCTTCTCGAACGTGCGCTCCCCGGAATACTCATAGCGCTTGTAGTAGTCCTTGTGTTCTCGGCTTCAATGTCTACTCTTTCATCACTGGTGCTCACATCAAGTTCAACACTTACGATAGACTTTATAAAGCCAAAGGCTAAAAATATGAGTGAGAGAAAAGAAGTCATAATCATGAGAGTACTCATCGCTGTATTCCTTATCGTCTCAGTCGTTATAGCTTTCAACAAGAATGCGTCTATCTCAACTCTTATGTCATATTCATGGGGCGCTCTTGCAGGAGCTTTCTTAGGTCCGTTCATGATAGGACTTTTCAGCAAAAAAGCCACGAAGGTATCTGTATGGGTAAGCTTTATCACAGGTATCGGTCTTACAGTAGCACATATGGTACTGTTCGGATTCGGATTTTTCCCGGAGCTTACAAAATCGGCTGCATCGCTCACATTCAATCTTGCATCTCCTATAAATGCCGGTGCGGTCACTATGGTACTTTCTATAATCATCGTACCGATAGTGAGTATATTCACTAAATCACCCGATGAAAAACAGGTAGATGAGATATTCAGTTGTTATGAAAACATTTAATAATGTTTGTTATCTTTCAGGCAGGACTTCCTGCCTGAAAGTTTTTTTTTATAACTGTAAAAACTGCATATAAAGTCTTGACAAATTTTCAAAAATGATGTAAAATGACAATAGCTTAGTATTTTTTATGCACAAAATTTACTCTTTTGTGAGAAAAAATACCGGTAATTATTTTTTTAAGGAGGACGATCAATCATGAACATCAAAAAGAAGCTTGTAGCTCTTTTGACAACAGCCGCTTGTGCAGTTTCAGGTATGAGTCTATACAAGCTTGATATGACAAATGTCAATGCAGCTGAACTGTCAGACAGAACTGCATTCCAGATCACAAAGGAAATGAAGGTAGGTTGGAACCTCGGAAACAGCCTTGATGCGTTCAATACAAACCTTTCAGATCCTACACCGGAACAGACCGAAACATCCTGGATGAACCCAAAGACCACACAGGCTATGATCGACGCTGTTAAAGCAAAGGGATTCAACACTGTCAGAATACCTACAACATGGTTCCAGCACGTTGACGGCAGTTTCAACATCGACGCTGATTACCTTGCAAGAGTAAAGGAGATCGTTGATTACTGTTATAACGATAATATGTACGTTATACTCAACGTTCATCACGAAAACTGGATAAACAGATCTGATTTTGATACAGCTTACAATGATATGTCACAGAAGCTCACAAAGCTCTGGTCACAGATCGCTGAATACTTCAAGGACTACGATCAGCACCTCATTTTCGAGGGTATGAACGAGCCTAGAGCAGCCGGTACCACAAGAGAATGGTGGGGCGCTACAGACAAAGATAAGGAAATCATCAACAAGCTTGATGCTGACTTCGTAAAAACTGTAAGAGGCGTTGATTCCAAGTATCGCACAACAAGACTTCTCATGATCCCTGCATACTGTGCATCATCTGACCCAAGTATCTATGGTTCACTCCAGGTACCAAATGATGACCACGTTGCAGTATCTGTACACGCTTATTCGCCTTATGCATTCGTAATGCAGAACAAGGACGACAGCGGCAACGCTATCGACCACAGCCAGTTCACATCAGCATATAAGGCTGAACTTGTAACAATACTCAAAAACGTAAGAAACAAGTTCATCTCAAACAATATCCCTGTTGTTATCGGCGAGATGAGTTCATCAAACTACAACAATACATCAGCAAGACTAGATTGGGCTGATACATATGCAAAGACAGCAAAGGCTTATGGTATGCCTATCGTTCTTTGGGATAACAACGCTGAGTCAAATCCAAGTGATCCTTCTGAAGCACATGGCTATCTCAACAGATCAAACCTCACATGGTATGAAGGCAGCAGCCAGGTCGCAGATAAGCTCATAAGCTCATACAACTCTGACAGCATTGCCTTTGGTTCTGATGCAATTGCGCCGACATTCACACATTCAGACATTAATTCAGGTACTCAGTTAGGAAGCACATATAATCTTGATGCTTCTGTA
>CADBQZ010000191.1 GCA_902796865.1 uncultured Ruminococcus sp.
CGAAAGTCTCTGGCTTTATAGTAATCCGCCATATATTGAAAATGAGCAAGAAATACCTATAGCAACCTTTACGGGCATTTATTCTTCAAAGCGTGATTACCGTGAGTATCTTCAGCGCCGTTACGGAAAAAGGCTTATGCTGTTTTCAGGTATACATTTCAATTTTTCGTTTTCAGAAGACTTTATTAAAGAACAGTCTGAGACCGGGGAAAAGCTTTCAAAAGATATGCTTTATATGAAGCTTTATAAACAGCTCATGACATACAGCTGGCTTTTAGTGTATCTTACATCAGCAAGTCCGTATTATGACCGTTCATTTGACAGTGACGGTCAGAGTGGTATCATAAAGAGCAGATATGCTTCTCTTAGAAATAGTGAAAGAGGATATTGGAATCAATTTATCCCAATACTTGATCATAGCAGCATACAGTCATTTGCTGACAGTATACAGAGCCTTGTCGATGATGAAATGCTGTTTTCGGCAAGCGAATTATATCTTCCCGTAAGACTTAAACCTTCCGGAGAAAATGATCTTGCGGCATTGAGGAAGAACGGTATCGATCATATTGAACTTAGAATGTTCGATCTTGATCCTACATCAATAAACGGTGTGAATAAAAATGATCTTGAATTTGCACACCTGCTTATTCTTTATCTTGTCTCACTGCCGGATATACCTTTTGATAAAGAATCACAGATAAAAGCTAACAGAAAACATAAAAATGCTGCTCTTGCCGAGCCGCCTGCTGAGATAATTGATGAAGCAGCAGAGATACTTGATAAAATGTCAGTATATTTTGCAGGTGATACAAAAGCTTTGAATATTATAGAATACGAAAAAGAAAAAGAAAAAGTAAACTACCGAATATCCGACAGAATAAATGTTTCAGATATATACTAAAAAGGGGCTGATCAATAATGTGTGAACTTCTTGGCTTTTCGCTTGCTAAACCTGTTGATGTCAGAGAATATATTTCTGAATTTCACAAGCACAGCGACAAGAATCCTCACGGCTGGGGAATAATGTTTGAAGATAACGGAAGGCAGATAATTCGTGAACCGCTTCGTGCGGATATGAGTGAAACTGCGGCATCTGTTATAAAGACTATACCGCCTCAGAAAAATATGCTCGCTCACATACGTTTTGCAACTATGGGTTCGATAGATACCGAAAACTGTCACCCATTCAGTGCAAGCGATATTTCCGGAAGAGAATGGACACTTATACACAACGGTACTATTTTTTCGAGTGTAAACAGCTATTCATACGCTTCACGGCAAAAGGGAAGTACCGATTCTGAAAGATTGTTCCTTTATATGATGGATACGATAAACCGTGAGATACGTCACGGTTGCTCTACCGAAAGAGATAGATTTGAAGTTGTGAATGATTTTATAGTAAATACAGCCCCTAGAAACAAGCTTAATCTTATGATATTTGACGGAGAGCTTTTGTATATACACAAAAACCTTAAAAACACACTTTTTTATAGAAGAATGGATGAGGGATTTATATTTTCGACTTATCCTCTTGACCGCTATACATGGATACCGTTTCCTATGGCGCAGGTCACAGCATATAAAAATGGTTCAGCGGTATATCATGGGCGTCAGCATAAAGGAATATTTGTCCCCACTATCGAATACATCAAAGCAACAGATGCTATGTATATATGATCAAAAAATAAAGCCTGTAGTATCAATTTTTCATGATATTACAGGCTTATTAGTTTTATAGACTGTATCTGTGTTTGTCAAGAGAAGATATTATTCTATATCAAGAGTTATATCTCCACTGGTCGTTTCGGCATTGCATTCACCGCTGCCGCTGCTATTTGGAACGTCTATATCTCCGCTTATACTGTCAGCAAAAAATTTCTTGTTTGTACGGATAGTTCCTGATATATCTCCGCTTGTTGAATTAAGATCCAGCTTATTTGCATCACAGCTGTTAAGTGAGATATCACCGCTCGTTGATTCCAAGCTTAACTTATTTTCTGATATTACATTGTTCAGTTCTGTATCTCCGCTTGTGCTCTTGAACTGTCCGCTGCTTTTGATTCTCATATCACTTGCGATAACGTCACCGCTGGTACTTTTCAGTGAAAAGATATTACAGTTCATTTTTTCGGCTCTTACATTTCCGCTTGTTGAAGAAAGCTCAGCATTGTTTGTTACATCAGATGAAAATGTTATATCACCGCTTGTGCTGCCGCATTCTGCCTGTTCAAATTTAAATCCGCTGTTTATATTTATATCACCGCTGTTTGTTGAAACATAGAGTTTATTATATTCTTTCTGTGGCAGATATATTTCAACATATAGATCTGTATAGAAATTAAATATAAAATCGTGCCATTTTCTGTTGTCTTCCTCGTTTATAACAAGAGTGTTATTTTCTACATTGGCTGTATGATGGATCTTATCGTTTTCTGATATGTAGACACTGCATTTATTATTATCAGAAGGCATTATCCGTATATCTGTCTGAGTCACGTTTGCGGAAATGTTTTTGAAAGTTTTGCTTATCTCTACAGTTTTAGTTTCAGGATTTGACCTGTTAAGGCGTGTTATCGAGTAATCCATTTTTGCGAATGCTGTCATTGATATAGCAGCTCCGGCAGCGATAAGAACTACCGCAATTATAATTAGTATTTTTTTAGACCTTTTCATATTGTACATCCTTTCTGCTGAACTTATTTTTTATCCATGCAATAAAACGCTTGCAAAGTCCTATGACTTTTCGTATGAGAAAAACAAAAAGCATCGTCATGAGTATTGATATTCCTATACCTGCCATGCCTGTTCCAAGCATAAACATTCCTTCTGCTGTTCTGCTTTCTGTAAAGTAGAACATCATACTTGCAAAGCTTCCGATGAAAAGTGCCGCTGCTGATGCTACTATGGATATGAGTGCTGCAGCTATTGAAACTGCTACTGAAAATAATGAAATTATTATCGGGAACCAGATAGGGAATGTAACTGCTATTAAAACTATATTTACAGCCTTTATTCCATTAGAGCTTTTAGATATTTCCACTGATGGTCCCTGCGTTTCAGGCTGCGGATGTTTTTCCTGAACTGATTTTTCGAGTATCTCATCAATACTTCCCATAGCTTCAACAGCCTGTTCTTCTGTATCTCCGTCTTCGACTCTGTCGTCTATCATTTCGCTGTAGTAATTGATCGTTTCTTCAAGTTCTTCCTCAGGGATCGCTCCTGCCCTCTGACGAAGCTCATTTAAAAATTCATTCTTATTCATTTTTTATGTCCTCTCTGATTATAAAATTATATACAGAAACTATCTCTACCCATTCGTTTCTGAACTGATCTATGCGTTCAAGTCCTGCCGCCGTTATCTGATAATACTTGCGAAGTCTTCCGTTATGCTCCATACTTTTTACTGTAAGAAGCTTTATGTTTTCAAGTCTTCTGAGTATTGGGTAAAGAGTCGATTCAGATATTTCGATATACGGTTTAAGATCTTTTACGATCTTATATCCGTAAGACGGTTCAGTTTTGATAGAAGCAAGAACGCATATATCAAGCAGTCCTCGTTTTAGTTGAATATCCATAGCTTGTCACCACCTTACACATCATATTATACATCGCACAGTATTATTTGTCAAGTAGTATTTTTGATTTTCATAAAAAATAATTTTTTAACGTATTAGTACACAAAAAAGCCTGCCGATATTCTCGGCAGGCTTTATAACATATGTAGTCAAAGATCAGTCAAGAAAATCTTTGACTTTTTTGCTTCTGCTTGGGTGTCTGAGCTTTCTGAGTGCTTTAGCTTCTATTTGTCTTATACGTTCTCTTGTTACATCAAATTCTTTTCCGACTTCCTCAAGTGTTCTTGATCTTCCGTCTTCAAGTCCGAAGCGAAGTTTAAGGACCTTAGCTTCACGATCGGTAAGGGTGGAGAGTACTTCGTTTAACTGTTCTTTAAGAAGCATATGTGATGCTGCTTCGGCAGGAGCAGGTGCTTCATCGTCCGGTATAAAGTCTCCGAGATGGCTGTCTTCTTCTTCGCCGATAGGTGTCTCAAGAGATACCGGATCCTGAGCGATCCTCATTATCTCACGAACACGCTCAACAGGCATTTTGAGTTTTTCGGCTATTTCATCAGCCGTCGGATCATGTCCGTTTTCGTGGAGCAGCTGGCTGGATATTTTTTTGACTTTTGTTATAGTTTCTACCATGTGTACAGGTATTCTGATAGTTCTTGCCTGATCTGCGATAGCTCTTGTTATTGCCTGTCTTATCCACCATGTAGCGTATGTTGAAAATTTAAAGCCTTTTGTATAGTCGAATTTTTCAACTGCTTTTATAAGACCGAGATTGCCTTCCTGTATAAGATCAAGGAACTGCATTCCTCTTCCGACATATTTTTTCGCAATGCTGACAACAAGACGCAGATTTGCTTCGGAAAGTCTTTTTTTAGCATAGCTGTCGCCCTGAGACATTTTCTGTGCAAGTCCTATTTCTTCTTCAGCTGAAAGGAGCGGCACTCGTCCTATCTCTTTGAGATATATCTTTACCGGATCGTCTATTGAAATGCCTTCTGTAGAAAGAGCCATTTCAAGGTCATCGTTGAGTGTTGAATCGAAACCTAATTTAAGGTCGTCATCTGCTGAGTAATCCTCAACGATCTCGATGTTGTTGCTTACACAGGTATCATAAAATGCGTCCATCTGTGAAACATCAATATCAAGCTCTTCCAGCATATTGGTTATCTCTTTTGTTGTGAGCCTTCCTGTGATCTTTCCTTTTTCCATAAGGGTGTCGATCGTGTTTTTCTTTTCTGACATATATTTACGCTCCGTTTCCCGGCAAAAGCTGCCGATAGAGGCAGTTTTATTACTGCCTTATTTTTTTTCGTTTGGCTTGTATAATATTTAAAAGATCATCATCCGTTGTTATCTTTTGCGGACGATCGTGATTATCAGCTAAGACTTTTATACAGTCATCAAGATTTTTCTCTGTTAGAATTATATTCTTTTTTTTAGCCTCTATTCCCGTGATTTTTCCCATTTCTGCATCGGTAAAGTTTTCACCGAATATTGATATGCTGAAAGGTATGCCTTCTTTCATTTTCTGACAGAACAGTTCATAAACACGTTTGTAAAGATCAGTTACAAAGTATTCCGGCAAAAGCCTTTCCAGAGTTTTTGAGGTGTGTTCCGGGAATCTGAAAAGATAAGCAAGTATTTCTTCTTCCGCTTTTACTTCACGGGGATGTTCTGCCGCTTCGGGTATAACAGGGTCACGAAAGTATGGTTTAGACTTTATAGCCTGCCATTGTTTCTTACGGTTCTGTTTGGCGGTGAATCTTATCTCATCGTTTATCTGTGCCCGAAGTATATCAGGACTTATATCTGCAAGCTTTGATATTTTCGAGATATAAACATCTCTTTCAAGCTTATTTGTTATTTCGGATAATACCTTAACGGTTCTTTTAAGATAGGTTACTTTATCTGTTTCTGTGTCAAGGTCAAGACCATTCTCACATTTTTTTAATTCAAAATTTATAGCTCCTTCCGAGTCGCTTAAAAGCATCTCAAATCTTTTTGGACCGAATTTTTTTATATATTCGTCAGGGTCTTTAGCATCATGCATCTTGATTATTTTAGTGTCAAGACCTGCTTCACTCAAAAGATTTATTGCCCTGTGAGTAGCCGTCTGACCGGCAGCATCACTGTCATAAGAAATGATAACTTCATCTGCATACTGTTTCATAAGTTTTGCCTGTTCAGACGTAAGTGCCGTTCCAAGAGTTGCAACGACATTTTCAAATCCTGCCTGATTTATAGATATAACGTCCATATATCCTTCAGCCAGTATAAGCTGTTTTACAGGGGCATTTTTTGCAAAATTAAGCGAGAAAAGATTACGGCTTTTTTTGAATACAGGTGTATCACCGGTGTTGAGATATTTGGGTATACTATCGTCTAATGCACGTCCGCCGAACGCTATAACGTTTCCACGGATGTCGATTATAGGGAAGATGACACGCTTTCTGAATGTATCGAAGATCTTTTTTCCGTCACGGCTTACAGTCTGTACATTAGCGGCGATCATTTCTTCTTTTGTATATCCAAGAGATCTTAAATGACGGCTCAATCCGTCCCAGCTTTCTGGGGCGTATCCGAGTCCGTATTTTTTTATTGTTTCAGGTCTGAGCCTGCGCTTAACGAAGTATTCAAGACCGCTTTTATCGTTTCCTGAGACAAGCTGTCTGTAATAGTAATTCGCTGTTTCACGGTTTATTTCGAGTATACGTTTTCTTAATTCGGATGTACGGTCATTCTGCTGTCTGTCAGGGACTTCAAGTCCTCCCCATTGTGCAAGAAGCTTTACGGCTTCTATATAATTTAAGTTTTCGATCCTTTTTATAAATGTTATAACATCTCCGCCTGCACCGCAGCCGAAGCAATAAAAGCTTTGAGTCTCGGTATATATATGAAAGGACGGCGTTTTTTCTGAATGAAATGGACAGAGTGCTATATAGTCTCTCCCACGGCGCAAAGTGTTTGTATATCTTCCGACAGTTGATTCTATCGGGTTCGCAGTTTTTAGCTGATAAATAAATTCATCTGGCAACGGCATTTTTATCCACCTTATCTTTGTCCGCTCAGATCATTTCCATGAGCGTGGGACAAAAAGCTCTGTGTACAGATCCACAGCGTATCCATCGCTCATGCCAGAGATATAGTCACAGACAGCTCTGTCTATATCATACTTGCGTGCAATATTTATGTATTCTTTAGGGAGTTTTTCCGGGTTTTTCTTGAAATAGAAATAAAGCTGTTCTATAAGTACTCCTGCTTTTTTTTCTTCGGATTTTGCGTTCGGATTAGTGTATACTTCTTTGAACATAAAACTCCGCAGTTCATCGTGGGCTTTTTTTACATCACCGCTCAGACGTATCTCGTCTGCACCATTTTGTACCACAGCCGTTACGAGCGATGTTATTCTTTCTGATTTCGTATTTCCGAGTACTCTTACCGGTATTTCCGGAAGGTCGGAATTTTTAAGTATGCCTGCTCTTACAGCGTCTTCTATGTCGTGATTTATATATGCTATCTTATCAGAAAGTCTTACAACATTTCCTTCTGCAGTAGCGGCGATCCTGTTTGTATGACAGGCAATACCGTTTTTTACTTCGTATGTCAGATTAAGACCTCTGCCGTTATTTTCTATATAATCCACAACTCTTACACTTTGAAGATAATGTTTGAAACCGTGCGGACATATCTCATCAAGGATGGCTTCGCCGGCATGACCGAACGGTGAGTGCCCGAGATCGTGTCCTAAAGCAATGGCTTCGGTAAGGTCTTCATTGAGCCTTAAAGCACGTGCGATAGTTCTTGCTATCTGCGATACCTCAAGGGTATGAGTAAGACGTGTCCTGTAATGATCTCCGACAGGTGAAAGAAAGACTTGTGTTTTTCTTTTAAGACGTCTGAATGCGTTACAGTGAAGAATCCTGTCTCTGTCACGCTGAAAATCCGTTCGCATAGGGCATTTTTTTTCGTATATGAACCGCTTCCCGTGACCTGAAGATACACAAGCATATTTACTTAGTGTACTAAGCTCGATTATCTCAGTCTGCTCTCTTGCTGTCATATGATCCCTCCCTGAATAGACTTTTTGTCCGAATCTATCGAAATACAGACAACTATACATTTTTTATTATACCACAAATATTTATAAAATTCAATAGTTTTTTTGAAATCTTTAAAAAATATGTTTTTTCGCTTTGTATATAATAAAAAAGTTCAAATAAGGGCAATTGCTGACCTTTATTTGAACTTTGCGTTTGTAGCATTTAAGCTTTTTGCATATCTTCGTATACTTCTGCTTTTTTGATTATTTCTATTCTTCCACTTGTTATGTCGATAAGCTTTTTTTGGAAGCTGTCAAACAGTTCATTTTTCACAAACAGTGTCAGCTTTACAGTGTCACCGAAATCAGAAGCAGTCTGCTTGACCTCGAATTCAGGAAGAATAAAGCTTACTTTTCCGTACATATCATAGCTTACTTTTATGTCACAGCAGGTGCAAAGACACATATTCATAATTTCTGCGGCTTCGACAGCTATTGCAGCGGCGTGTGAGTATGCTCTTACAAGTCCGCCGCCTCCCAGAAGGATACCGCCGAAATATCTTGTGACAACACAGCATACATCAGTAAGTCCCTGCTTTTGTAAAACGTCCAGTACAGGAACACCGCCCGTGCCCTGCGGTTCTCCGTCGTCGGAATATCTTGTTATATTGTTATCACGAAGTATATAAGCATAGACATTATGCCTTGCTTTTCTGTGCTCGCTTTTAACTTCGTTTATTATATCTACTGCCTGTTGATTTGTTGTAACGGGGCATAGATGACCTATAAATTCTGAACGCTTTTCAATAAACGATGCCTTAACAGGGCTTTTAATAGTTGTATACTGCATAAAGCTCTCCCGAAAAAAAGGACGGCATTTAAGCCGCCCCGATTTTTACTTATCCATGTTGAAACGCTTTTTGAATCTGTCAACACGTCCGCCTGTATCAACAAGCTTCTGCTTGCCTGTATAGAACGGATGACACTTTGAACAAATTTCGACTTTAATATCCTTTTTAGTCGAGCGTGTTTCGATCACATTACCGCAATGGCAGGTGATAGTAGTTTTTTCAAACTGAGGATGGATACCCTTCTGCATTATATTCACTCCTTTAAAAATAAAATTATGATTAACACAGCAGCCCATCAGTTACCTTAGACAGTAGTGCTATTGATAATTCACTTACAAAGAACATTATACCATATAATGATATAAAAATCAAGCGATTTTTATATTTTTCATTGTTTTTACTAAATAAACATAGAAATCATTCTATGTTATTTTACTGTTTATCGTATACTTTTTCTTCGCCGGAATTGTCTTTCATTATAAGCTTATCATCACTTATTGAGTAGTCAGTTTCAAGCTCGGTATCATCATCGAATGTGATGCTTAGGAAGTAATGAGATTCAGTGTAGCTGAAATCTTTTGTTTCGCCGTTTTCATCACTATATGTTCCGGTATTATCATCATTGAATGTATATCCGCTTTCGCCGCCGGGAAGACTCCATGTGCCTATAAGTTCTTCTGCTGCTTTTTTCTTCTTTTTCTTGCCGGCGGAGCTTTCATTTTTATTCTCATTTGCTTCTGCCTGAGAAGAAGAATTATCGCTTCCGGATGATTTGGTATCATTTCCACAGCCGGTGAGCATCGTTCCAAGAACAAACACTGAACAGGTGATCGCTAAGATAGACTTTAATTTATTCATAAAAAGTACTCCTTTTGACAAAAATTGTATACAATATATGTATTATATCATAAAGCGTAAGCGTAATGATATAATTGCCCGATATGCAGGGAGCAAATCAAAGATTTGCGTATCTGCAAGGGCTTTTAAATATTTATAATGAA
>CADBQZ010000192.1 GCA_902796865.1 uncultured Ruminococcus sp.
GTGGGAACTATAGGGCTCGAACCTATGACCCTCTGCTTGTAAGGCAGATGCTCTCCCAGCTGAGCTAAGCTCCCACACCTATCAAGGTTTAATAACCTCAATCAACATAATCTATTATACACTATCTTTTATGATTTGTCAAGGGTTTTTTCAAACTTTTTTTTATTATTTTTTTCTTGCCGTAAAAATAAGCCTTTCCGTTCTTTCATAAGCCTTCTCAAAACTGTCATCACCATATACCGCAAGCGGTTCAAAGCCTGTTTTTTCGAGCAGAAATGTTATCTTGTCCGGCTCATAGGCTATTTCGGTAATATCCTCACTGTATCTCTCATACATTTCTTCCCCGACCGGTATAAAAAAATCAAGATACATATCGACTTTTCCGTTATCATACTCATTCTGCCATACAAAGAAAACGTCTTCACGCTCATAGACAAACCTGTTGTTCCCGAGAAGTTCACGGTGTTTATAAATACTGTTCATATCAAAAATAAACAAACCGTCCTTTTCAAGCGCTTTATTTACGCATCTGAAAGTTTTTTCTATTTCGCCGATACCGTCCAGATGATTAAGGCTGTCCAAAGCGCATATGACTATATCAACAGGTCCCGGCAGCAGAAAATCTGTCATATCCTGCTTTATATATAGTATATCGCTTCCGCTCTTTATTTTTTTCTGTTCGGCAGCAGCCAGCATATCCTCCGAAATATCCGAAGCAATGACATTAAATCCTGTTTTGCTCATGACTTCTGAAAGACTTCCCGTGCCGCAGGCAAGATCCAAAAGCGTTCCGCCGCTTTTCCCGCCGAATCTTTTTATAATACTTTCAAAATATCTTCCTCGTTTATCGTAGTCGATATTTTCCGTAAATTCATCGTAAAACCTTGCAAAAATGCCGTATGCGCCGTAATCATTATCCATTCTATTCTTCTTCCTTCAAAGCTTCAAGGCGTTCAAAAACAACACGGTATCCGCTTCCGCCGTCATCAAGCGAGCGATTTACACGGCTTATCGTAGCCGTACTTGCTCCGGTAGCAGCCACGATCTCGTTGTATACACAATGCTCGCTCAGCATTTTCGCTACCTGATACCTTTGAGATATGGATTTGAGTTCAAGTTTTGTGCATAGGTCACGAAAAAAATCGCTGCACTCTTCTACTGTTTCAAGGCAAAGTATTGCTTCAAAAAGTTCATTCAACGCTTTGCTGCTGTCCTTTTTTTCCACACTTATTCCTCCGTTTTGATAATGTTTTTCCTATAAATACATTTTAACACATTACAGTGCAAAAGTAAATAAAAAAATCGAACATATTTACAGAATTATTTTTGTGTGATATGTACGTTTTATATATATTTTTTTGTCTAAAAACTATATTGATTTTATCCTGTTAAAATGTTATCATTATTTTGGAGGATTATCTTCACAAAATCATCACATAATTTTGACATTCATCATAAAAAGGGAGAGAAAGAATGAATATATCATTTATAAAAAGAGCTGCGGCAGTAATTTTATCGTCAGCCGCAATGTTCGCTTTAAATATAAGTCCGGCTGTACCGTCACTTTCAAACGCATCAGCAGCGCCTGACAGTTATCACGATGACTGGCTTCATGTTGAAGATGCCAAGATAGTTGATATGAACGGCAACCCTGTATGGCTCACAGGTGTAAACTGGTTCGGATACAACGTAGGAAGTCAGGTATTTGACGGCGTATGGTCGGTAAATATGCACGACTGTCTTGATCTTATAGCAGACCACGGATTCAATCTTCTGCGTGTTCCGATGTCAACAGAAATACTGCTTCAATGGAAAAACAATGAGCCTGATCCTATGACAAAGATAAAGGTAAACGAATGGAAAAACCCTGAGCTTACTATTGAAGGAATAGCGGGCGGCACAGTAAAATATAGCTTTGATATATGGAATCAGGCGGTAGAGTGGTGCAGAGAAAATGGCATAAAGATAATGATGGACATACACTCCGCATCTACAAATGCAGCAGGTCATCAGGTACCGCTCTGGTACGATGATAAATTCAGCACCGAAGACTGGCTCGAAGCGCTTTCATGGTTCGCTGATTATTATAAGGACGATGACACAATAATCGCTATCGACTTAAAGAATGAGCCTCACGGATTGCCGGAATCAGGCAATTATGCAAAGTGGGACAATACAAAAGATATAAACAACTGGAAATACGCTGCTGAGAGAGGTGCTAATGCCTGCCTCGACGCAAACCCGAATCTTCTTATAATGGTAGAGGGTACAGAAGTTTATCCGAAATTCGACCAGGGTGCCGACTGGAACACACCGTCTGTCGATTATGCTCACTATAACGAGCCTAGTAAATTATGGGGCGCATGGTGGGGCGCTAACCTCAGAGGCGTAAAAGACTGTGATATGGAAATGGGTGACAGACAAAAACAGATAGTTTACTCTCCGCACGATTACGGTCCGGAAGTTCATCCACAGGAATGGTTCTATCTCAAAGACGACAGCAAGACTTTCTCACGTCAGACGCTCATGGATGATTACTGGTACGGAACATGGGCATATCTTGTTGAAGAGAACAGATATCCGGTCCTCATAGGTGAATGGGGCGGCTGGGTCGATGAAGAACATGATAAGACCGGCGAGAACCGTCATTGGCTCCAGGAACTCAGAGATTATATTGTAGAAAAGCAGATACACCATACATTCTGGTGCTTCAACGAAAATTCATCTGATACAGGCGGACTTGTATCTGATAACTTTGAAGTATGGGACGATGTAAAGTACGAATTTATCAAGCCTTCATTATGGCAGACTGACGATGGAAAATTCATAAGCCTTGACCATACTATACCTGTAGGCAAAAATGGTATCACTCTTGCTGAATATTACGGTGATGAACCGCATACACCGTCCATACCATCAGAACCGGACGATGAAGATGTACTCTTAGGCGATGTAACAGCAGATGGTAAAGTTAATGTATTCGACTCTATCGCACTCAAAAGATATATCCTAGGAACAGGTACTATCAACACAGACAACGCCGACATGAACAAAGACGGAACGGTAGATATAAAGGACCTTTTGGTACTCAATAAATTCCTTATAAAAAAGAAATAATTTTTGTAAACTAAAAATTTTCAGATATAAAACAAAAAGACGGACAAATGTCCGTCTTTTTTTACTGTTCAGGATTTTCCCAGTTGTGATAAACATTCTGAACATCATCGTTATCTTCAAGCATATCGAGCAAAAGCCCCATTTTCTTGATATGATCCTCATCTGTAAGAGTAGTATATGTTGAAGGTATCTGATCTACCTCTGCTGAAAGTACGTTATAGCCCTTCTCGGTAAGACCTTCTCTGACATTTCTAAGCTCTGAAGGCTCACAGCTTATCTCGATCACATCATCTTCCGTGTTCATATCATCAGCGCCGCATTCAAAAGCATCGTCCATAAGCTTGTCTTCATCAATTCCATTGTTTTCGACAAGAACTATGCCTTTCTTTGTAAACATAAACGAAACGCAGCCGCTGGTACCGAGATTTCCGCCGAATTTATCAAAATAGTGACGAACGTCTCCTGCTGTTCTGTTTTTATTGTCGGTAAGGCATTCAACTATGACTGCAACACCGCTCGGACCGTAGCCCTCGTATATCATAGTTTCATAGTTGTTCTTATCTCCGCCGCCGGCAGCCTTCTTTATGACTCTTTCAATGTTATCGTTAGGAACATTATTCTGTTTTGCCTTAGCGATAAGATCACGAAGCTTTGCATTATTATTCGGATCCGGACCGCTTTCCTTAACGCATACGGTGATCTCACGGCCTATTTTGGTGAATATCTTACCCTTTGCGGCATCAGTAGCTTCCTTTTTACGCTTTATATTGTTCCATTTTGAATGTCCTGACATTTATTTCACACTCCTGTTAATTTATAGTAAACTCACTGATCGACTTGTTTACTATATTTCAAATTCTTCCATATCCCATATAATATCAAAAAGCTTCTCAATACGTTCTTCAGCGCCTATAAGTTTAAGATATCCGAAAAGCGCTTCCAGTGCTGTTGCCCTTCTGTAATCGGCAGTACTGGCATTTTTCGGTACGGTATTTCCCGTAGCATTTCTTCCACGTCTTACCACAGCGGCTTCTTTTTCAGAAAGCTCATCATTTATAGCATCAAGCGCCCTTGACTGGAACGCTGCACACACTCTTTTTACTTTAAGTGCATGAAGCTTCGATGCCGGAAGATCAGCCTTTGAAAGTATACGTTCACGCACGAGCAGCTCATAAACACTATCACCTAAAAACGCAAGCGCCAGCGGCCCGTATTGATTAGCATCACGTTCTGTTAATTTTGTATACATCGTATTACCTTATATAATCAAACTCGAAATCGAGTATATTTACAGTATCGCCTTCCTTGATACCCATATTTTCAAGCTTAGCTATTATGCCGCTTCTTTTGAGCACCTGCTGGAAGTACTGTAACGACGAATAATCATCGACATTTATAGTACGCATAATTGGTTCAAGCCACTTGGCATCTACATAATAAACGCCGTCTTGTACCTCTATTTCAAATTCTGTCTTTGAAAGCGCCTTTCTTTCAAGCTCTTCCGCTGTTACAGGCTCTGCTTCAAACGCCTTTACCGGCGGAAGCTTTTCAAGCTCTGCCGCAACAGCCCCGATAAGTTCCTTTGTACCGGCAGTCGTAGCAGCGGATATCACATAAAACTGCATACCCTGTTCTTTAGCGAACTCCTTTAAGCGTTCTATCTGTTCCGGAGAAGCCATATCGCTCTTGTTTGCCGCGATTATCTGCGGACGTTCTGACAGCTCCTCACTAAAATTTTTTAGTTCCTTGTTGATAAGCTTGAAATCCTCGATAGGGTCACGTCCCTCTATGCCCGAAACATCAAGCACATGGACTATCAGACGGCATCTTTCAACGTGTCTTAAAAATTCATGTCCCAGACCTAAGCCTTCGCTTGCACCTTCAATAAGACCGGGTATATCAGCCATAACGAAAGAACGCTCGTCATCTATCCTTACAACTCCCAGTACAGGGGTAAGCGTTGTGAAATGATAGTTTGCGATCTTAGGCTTTGCCGCACTGACAGCCGATATAAGTGTTGATTTCCCAACATTCGGGAATCCGACAAGCCCGACATCAGCAATAAGCTTTAATTCAAGAGTTATCTGATATTCCTCTCCCGGATAGCCCGGTTTTGCAAATCTCGGTATCTGACGGGTAGAAGTCGCAAAATTGCAGTTTCCTCTGCCGCCTCTGCCTCCGTGTGCAATGATCTTCGGTTCATCATCCGAAACATCTGCCATTATCCTTCCGGTCTCGGCATCTCTTACAACAGTACCTCTCGGCACTTTTATAATAAGATCCTCGGCACTTTTTCCGGTACAGCGTTTTCCGCTTCCGTCTTCGCCGTCCTTTGCGGCATATTTCTTTTTATATTTGAAATCTATAAGAGATGAAAAATTGTCATCTGCAACAAAGATAACATCTCCGCCTTTGCCGCCGTTTCCGCCGTCCGGTCCGCCGGCAGCAACATATTTTTCACGATGGAACGAAACAGCGCCGTCACCGCCCCGTCCTGCTTTGACTCTTATCTTAGCCTTATCTACAAACATTTTTCACCTCTCCGATCTTCCTTCACATAAAAAGACCCCGTACATATCAAATACGGGGTCTAAACAACTTTTGTTATTTATACGAGCACCGCACATTATTCACACCAAAATGGTATTACTCTGCTGCAGCAATGCTCAAAGATCACTGTGCGTAAACACTTACCTTCTTACGGTCACGTCCAACACGTTCAAACTTGACTTTACCATCAACCATTGCGAACAAAGTATCATCTGAACCGATACCTACACCTTCGCCCGGATGGATATGTGTACCTCTCTGACGAACGAGGATATTACCTGCTGTAACGAACTGTCCGTCTGCTCTCTTGACACCAAGTCTCTTTGACTCTGAATCACGTCCGTTCTTAGTAGAACCTGAACCCTTCTTATGAGCAAAGAACTGCATACTGATTCTAATCATTTTCTTACACCTCCGTAAGCTTTATTTTCAGATATTTTTTTCCGTATTCTTCCCGTATCATTTCAAGATGTGTTACAAGCCCTTCAAAGATACTTTGAAGCTGCTTTTCATCGGGAGAGACTGCATTCAGAGTAAAAACATCGCCTTTTGCAGAAACATCTGCCGCAAATCCCAAAAAATCAGTAATAAGATTTGCTGTAAGCATCACCGCTGATGACACCGAAGCACATACGACATCACTGCCGCTCTCGGAGTATCCTGAGTGACCGACTACTCTGAAGCCTGTTATACAGCCGTTTTTCTTAAAAAACTCAGCCGTGGTCATTCGATCAAGCCTTTATTGCTTCGATCTGTACCTGTGTATAAGGCTGTCTATGACCCATTTTTCTCTTTTCGCCCTTCTTAGGCTTGTAAGTGAAAACTGTTATCTTCTTAGCCTTTCCGTTCTTGAGGACCTTAGCCTCAACAGAAGCATTGTCAACATAAGGAGCACCAACTGTAAGACCATTGTCCTTACCTACTGCTACTACCTTGTCAAAGCTTACCTTTTCATCTGCCTGAGCGTCGAGCTTTTCGATAAAGATAGTATCTCCTTCCTTTACCTGATACTGCTTTCCGCCTGTTTCGATAACTGCGTACATTTTCCGGCACCTGCCTTTTCTATAAAACTCGCTGTGTACCGGCGCAGATATTTCTGCTTAAAAAGCCGTACACAAGCGGCTAAAATATATTTTATCATACTTTTCATGTATTGTCAAGAGCTTTGATGCTGTCTTTTTTGAATAAGATACAAAAATATATTTTTATTATATAAAAATAAACAGCCGGAAAGATCCGGCTGTAATTATTTTATTTAGCGTATTCGACAGCTCTGCTCTCACGGATCATATTTACCTTTATCTGACCCGGATAATCCATATCATTCTCGATCTGCTTTGCTATCTCTCTTGCAACGATGACCATACGCTCATCGTTTATGACCTCAGGAAGTATCATGACTCTTACTTCACGGCCTGCCTGTACAGCATAGCATTTTTCAACACCTTCGTAAGAAGTGCATATTTCTTCAAGCTTTTCAAGACGCTTGATATAATTTTCATAGTTTTCGGATCTTGCTCCCGGTCTTGCAGCAGATATTGCATCAGCCGCCTGTACGATACAAGCGATGACCGTCTTAGGTTCAACATCGTTATGATGTGCTTCAACAGCATGGATTATCTCCGCATTTTCCTTATACTTACGGCAGACATCTACGCCTATCTGTACATGAGAGCCTTCTATCTCTGATGTAAGAGCCTTTCCTATATCGTGAAGAAGTCCCGCACGTCTTGCAAGGTTTGCATCAACGCCCAATTCAGAAGCAAGTATTCCCGAAAGCTGTGCGACCTCGATAGAATGGCTCAGAACGTTCTGACGATAGCTGGTCCTGAATTTAAGTCTTCCTATAAGCTTTATAAGCTCGTGGTTCATGCCATGTACATTTGTTTCAAGAACAGCTCTTTCGCCCTCCTGCTTTATCTTGTACTCGACCTCACGCCTTGCTTTATCGACCATTTCTTCAATGCGTGTAGGATGGATCCTTCCGTCCGATATAAGCTTTTCAAGCGCTATCCTTGCGACTTCTCTTCTTACATGGTCAAAGCACGAAAGTGTTATAGCTTCAGGAGTATCATCGATTATGAGATCAACTCCTGTTAAAGTTTCAAAAGTTCTTATATTACGTCCTTCACGACCGATTATCCTGCCCTTCATCTCGTCATTAGGAAGAGCAACTACCGAAACAGTAGCCTCTGAGACCTGATCGGCAGCACACTTGGCAATAGCAAGTGAAATATAACCTCTTGCCTTTTCTTCACATTCATCCTTTATCTGCTGTTCATAAGCTGCGACCTTTACTGCTTTTTCATGAACAAGATCGCCTTCAAGCATATTAAGAATATACTCTTTAGCCTGTTCTTTTGTAAACTCCGATATTCTTTCAAGAATATCCATCTGGCTCTTTTTGATCTTTTCTGCTTCCTTCAGCTTTTCATCCGCATTACGGATCTTATTCTGAAGTGTTTCTTCTTTTTTCTCGATATTGTCATTTTTCTTATCAAGAGATTCTTCCTTCTGCTGGATCCTTCTCTCCTGACGGGATATTTCGTATCTTCTGTCTTTTATTTCCTTTTCGGCATCAGAACGCAGCTTATGTATTTCGTCCTTAGCTTCAACAAGAGCAGCTTTTTTCTTAGCTTCGGCTTCTTTATCAGCGTCCACAAGAATTTTTTCAGCTTCCTTTTCAGCAGAGCCCATTACCGACTCAGCCTGACGTTTTCTGTAGGAAACGCCCATTTTGAAGCTTATGATGCCCGACACTGCTGCACCGACTATAAGTGCCACAAGACAGATGATCACTGCAACTGTAACATCCATTGCCCGCACATTACCTCCTTAATAATAATAGAATATATTGCTAACTAAAATCAATTTGCATTGATACTGTTTTTAAACAATATCTTGTTATTCTATCACTACGGCCGAAAGGTAATACCGCCATAATCATATTCATATTTTTTGGTTATTTAAAAAGCATAAAATGCTGAAATAAATCATTGTGCCGCACATGGCACACCGGGATTTTTACCGGTCATATAAAAATTATGATGCAATCACAGCAGCATTCCGCCGCAGTAATACTTTTGCAAAGTTATACAATACTTTTATTTTATACTCTTTTTATGAAAATGTCAAGGGGTTTTATAATGTTTTATATATAACCAATACAATAATATACAAAATCGAGCAAGTTTATTTTATCGTTATTAATTTACGATACGATAATTTTCGGCAGCGTTTTCCTTTCTTACTACCTCTGTCACATTCAATACCTCTGCTTTTATCGGCTTTGCGCCCATATTGATCTCTATGATATCACCTATTTTCACATCGTACGAAGCTCTTGCTATCTTTCCGTTAACCGATATCTTTCCGGCATCACACGCTTCATTAGCTACTGTTCTGCGCTTTATAAGCCTTGTCACTTTAAGATATTTGTCCAGTCTCATTTTTTCCTCCAAAAAATAAGGCAGGAACAGCTGTCCTGCCTTATATCTTTATCTGCTTTCAACAGCTCCCCGGCACAGCACCGTGCGTCCCGCCGGCTCGCCTGGATCATTATTCGTTTACAGCGTCCTTGAGAGCCTTGCCTGCCTTGAATGCCGGAGCCTTCTTTGCAGGAACGATGATCTTTTCACCTGTTCTTGGGTTCTTAGATTCCTTTTCCTTGCGGTCACGAACTTCAAATGTACCAAAACCGATGAGCTGTACCTTGTCACCATTTTTAAGAGCCTCTGTTACAGCTTCTATAGTTGCTGCAAGTGCATTTTCTGCATCTGCCTTTGAAAGATTAGCCTTTTCCTTGATCTGAGCGATCAAATCTGCTTTTGTCATATTGATTTCCTCCGTTTTTATTATTTATTACGGCAATGACCCAAAAACCGATACCGAAAAATCATGATACGGCATCATATGTCTACTGCCTCTATACCATCACGACCGTCATCACACACGGTCTTTTGCCTGACGCCAATAGGCATCAAGTTCATCTATGCTAAGAGCCTTCATGTCGGCTCCGCTAAGATCTACAAGTTTTTCTGTCTCTTTAAATCTTTTTATAAATTTCTCAGAAGCCTTTGTAAGTACTTCCTCAGCATCAAGGTCAAGATGTCTTGCTGTGTTCACGCACGAAAACAGAAGATCGCCGAGTTCTTCCTCGATATGAGCCTTATCGCCCTCTTCCATAGCCTTTTCAAGCTCGTCAGTTTCAAGACGTATACACTCAAACGCTCCCTTAGCGTTTTCAAAATCCATACCTGCTCTCATAGCTCTTTTTCCGAGCTTCTGTGCTCTCATAAGCGCCGGCAGAGACTTTGCGACACTTTCAAGAGTTTCGGCATAAGTTTCCTGTCCCTTGGTCTGCTTTTTGATGCTGTCCCAGTTTTTGAGAACTTCTCCCTCATCGGTAACAGTAAGTTCGCCAAATACATGAGGATGTCTTGTTATAAGTTTTTTGCAAAGTTCATCACATATGCCGCCGAAAGCGAAATTTCCCTTTTCGTCTTCTATACGGCAATGGAACACCACCTGCAAAAGAACATCGCCTAATTCCTCACGCAAAAGCGCACTGTCATCAAGGTCAATAGCTTCTATCGCTTCATAGACCTCTTCGATAAAGTCCTTTCTTATCGACTGATGCGTTTGTACTTTATCCCACGGACAGCCATTAGGACTTCTCAGTATCTCCATTATTTTAAGCAGATCATTTATATCATAATTATCTTTAAAATCAAAATCAACCATAGAAGCACCTGTTTAAATTATTTTTCAAAAATTCAGGTTTTATGCGTCTTAGCATGACCCATAAGTTATATACTACCGCAAAACCGCAGAAAATGCAAGCTTTTTTTTAAAGTTTGGCGTTTTTATTCAAATATTTTGCTTTGCACATCTCTTTTCTGTCAGTTTGTTCAATTGCTTTCAAGCACTACAGAACCCGTTCCTATGCCGGCTGCCTTATCCTTTAACTGTGCAGTTCTGAGTTCGCCCATAACACGCTGTGTAAAGAAGTTTATCTTCCTTCTGTTCTCGTCATCAGCAGGTATAGCATTCGGTGTTATCTCTGTTTTATAAACTCCGCTCTTTGTAAGGAAGTACACAAAATTCTTTCCTGCTGTAGGCATATCGAACTGTGTAGTCTTCTTGCAGCAGTCAAGGAGTGATGAGGCATTTTTAACAAAATCAAATGCCGCCTGTGCTACTCCTCTGTATCTTGAAGCTGCGTTTAAAAATTCTCCGCCAAGATTGAAATAAAGGTTTGCCGCACCGTTTATATAACATACCATTGTTGCTAAAACTGTCGGTGACATAGGTATATCAACTACCACGCCGTAAACTTCCTTTGAAGAAAGCTTTACCTTAAAAGGATCAGCCGGCATTGTAAGCGACTTTCCTCTTGCGACAATGTATTTCTGTGATGCAGTGTATCTGTCAAGTACTGAACGTTTAGCCATTTTTTTCTTCCTTTCTGCTTATCAGTCAAGCATCTGCTTTGTCATATTTCCGAGTATCTCTATACCCTTTACGATCTGTTCGTCTCTAGGAGTAGAGAAATTCAAACGAAAAGCAGTCGTTTTATCATTTTCGTTTATCATAAATGCAGTTCCGGGAACTACCGCTATCTTGTGATCCCTTACTGCCTTTGTGCAAAATTCAGGCATATCTGTGCCTTCCGGCAGATAAGCCCACACAAAAAGTCCGCCTTCGGGTCTTGTATAGGTTATCTTCTTTGAAAAATGCTTATCCATACCTTCGAGCATAAGACCGCATTTTCTTCTGTAGATGTCACGCAGATCTTTAAAATGCGCCTGCATATCCGTCTGACACATAAATTGATAGCATACCACCTGTGACCATATAGCCGTATGAACGTCTGCTACCTGCTTGCATATTACCATTTTCTGGATTATCTCCTTAGGACCGCAGGCATAGCCTACACGAAGTCCGGGTGCAAGTATCTTTGAGAATGTTCCCGAATAAATAACTCTGCCGTCATCGTCCATAGTCTTTATAGATGCAATATCTTCACCGGCAAATCTAAGATCACCATACGGATTATCCTCTAAGATCACTGCATCATACTTCTTTGCAAGCTCATAAAGACCCTTCCTCTTTTCAAGAGTCATAGTGCCGCCTGTAGGATTCTGGAAATTCGGGATAACATAGATGAGTTTCTGTCCCTTTGAAGCGCTTAGCACTTCTTCAAGCTTATCAAGCTTCATTCCGCCTTCTTCAAGTTCCACGCCCTCAAGCTTTACATTGTATGAACGGAACGCATTAAGCGAGCCTATAAAGCTTGGTGCTTCGCATATAAGCGTATCACCCTCATTGCAAAGTACCTTGCAGGCAAATTCATTCGCCTGCTGAGCGCCGGAAGTTATGATAAGTTCATCTCTCTGCGGATCAAAGCAGCCCTTTTTCTCCATTTCCTTTTTAAGAAGATCTCTTAAAGGACCGTATCCCTCGGTAACACTGTACTGGAGCGCTAAAATAGGGTCATTTTTAAAAATATTCGATGAAATATCGGATATCTTTTCTACCGGGAAAGCCTCCGGGGCAGGGTTTCCTGCCGCAAACGATATTACTTCCGGGTCAGAAGTGAATTTAAGTATTTCCCTTATTGCTGATGCCTGAAGTCCTGACACCTTATTGGAAAATTTATATTCCATTGTTATTATCTCCATTCTGCCGCCTCATACAAATATTCAGGCAGCTGCATTTTTAGATGCATAAAGCATTATTATACATAATATAATATTATAACACAAATTTTTCTGTGCCGCAATATCTTTTCGTTTATTTTTTCAGTACATAGTGATTATGAACAATTTCAACGCACACGATTTGTTAAAGTAAATTTTTTAAGGAGCAAAATTTGAGAAAACAAAGCTTTATAAAAGGTTCGGCTATACTTATTTCTTCCGCCGTGATATCAAAAGCTATCGGTGCCGTTTTCAAGATACCGCTCACAAATATGCTGGGCGGAGACGGCATGAGCAGTTTCAGCTGTGCCTACGGGCTGTTCCTACCGGTGTATGCGATAGCCTCCGGTGGTCTTACCACCGCAATTGCAAAACTCACAGCCGAAAATGCTGCACAAGGACGATATGATAATATAAAAAAGCTGCATAAAACAGCACTTATACTGTTTTCAGCCGCAGGTACTGTCTTGTCTGTACTTATATTCCTGCTTGCCGGACCATTTTCAGAAAAGGCAGCATCATGCCCTGACGGGAAGCTTTCCGTCATGATGATAGCGCCATCCGTTCTCGCCGGCTGTATCACCGCAGTATACCGTGGCTGCCGTGAAGGAGCAAGCGATATGTATCCGACTGCCATTTCTCAGGTCATTGAATCTGCTGTAAGGCTTTCGGCAGGTCTGGGACTGTGCCTTTTCGTGCTCAATTCACCCGAAAAGGTCATGCCGTATCTTCCTAAAGGCACAAGCATCACCACAGCGGCAGCGGCAGCAGCTGTACTCGGCATAACAATATCCTCTGTCGCCGGAACAGCTTTCATGTACATATGTGGAAACGGATGCGAAAAGCTTTCGGGAGGCAGCAAGGACCGCACCAGAAAGATAATATCAGACATAATGAGAATCTTTCTTCCAACAGCACTGGGCGCTGCTGCGACAAACCTCACCTCTCTTGCCGATCTTGGCACTATTGTCCGCTGTCTTGAAAATGCCGGACAAGAAAGTAACATGAAATATGATCCCGAATTTATTTACGGGTCATTTATGGGACTTTCAGTCACAGTATTCAATCTTATACCATCGGTCACAAATATGTTCGGTAAAGGGATACTTCCGTTTATATCCGCCTGCTGTGCTTCAAATAACAAAAGCGGCGTAAAAAGACTTTCCGAACGTGTGACCGCCGTTACCGCTTTTATTGCTGTTCCGTGCGGTCTGGGACTGTGTACTCTTTCAAAGCCTGTTTTACTGTTTTTATTTTCCAAAAGAGCAGAAGAATGTATAGTATCTGCGCCAAGTCTTTCGATACTTGGTATTGCAGCGATATTTCTGTGTCTGAGCGTTCCGCTTTTTTCCTGCTTTCAGGCAGCAGGACGTGCTGACATACCAGTAAAGCTCACTCTCGCAGGTGCCGCTGTAAAGCTTTCAGGCAATCTTCTGCTGATACCTCAGCCGTCAATAGGCATCTGCGGAGCAGCCGTTTCAACACTTCTTTGCTATCTTGCCATATTTTTGCTGTGTCTCATATTCTATCCTAAAACAGTAGGTGTAAGCATAAATATAAGCTTTCTTGTTCCGATAGGCATATCTGGGATACTTTGTGCATTAACAGCATTCATAGTATATCCGATACTTCCGTTTTCAAATTTTCTGTCTATGCCTTTATCTGCCGCAGCAGGTGCAGCAGTATATTTTACAGCCGCTTTTATATCCGGAGCATATAAAAGTATAAGATCAGTATAATATACCATTATACAAAGCCCCTCCTTTTCATTTTAAGGAGGGGCTTGACTTATAATAAAACGCTCTTATTTTTCACTTTTTTTCAGCACTGTCTTCGGAATAATTGTTAAGTCCATAGGCAAGTGTCATCAAACTATCGGCAAGATGAACGTTTTCAACGACCACATCATCGTCCGGTTTGAAATCATAATGACTGAAATTCCAGAATCCTTTTACTCCCGAAGCGATAAGCTTTGGCGCAAGCTTTGCTGCCGCATCCTTTGGGATACAAAATATTGCACACACAGGCTCGTTCTTGCTGCAGAACTCTTCCAGTGTATTGACATTACTTATACTGATGCCAGACATCGTTTTGCCTATCTTGTCAGGATCGCTGTCAAAAATACCTATAAGTTCAAAGCCTCTTTTCGGGAAATCAATATGAGCAGTAACGGCTCTTCCAAGATTTCCGGCACCTATAAGTATAGCCTTGTTTCCGGCATTGACACCAAGGATATCACGTATTGCTTCACGAAGTTCACTTACATTATATCCGTATCCCTGCTGACCGAATCCGCCAAAACAGTTAAGATCCTGTCTTATCTGCGAAGCTGTAAGCCCCATGCGCTGTGAAAGCTCACGGCTGGAGATCCTAACTATGCCCTGAGATTCAAGATCTCCCAAAAATCTGTAATATCGAGGCAGCCTTTTTATAACAGGCGATGATACCAAAGATTTCGACATAAAATATCCTCCTCCGCTGTTTCAGATAAACTGATACTCTTACTTTAAAAGAGCTGAAAGTCTTGAATCTATTTCCTCTAAGAACTCTTTCGAGTTTACTTTCTTTTTATTCTCAAGCTTGGAAATAAGATAAAGATCTCCCGTCATAACACCGTCTTCGATAGTACTTATAGTAGCCTTTTCAAGCTTGTCAGCGAAATCGCAAAGCTCAGGGATATTATCAAGCTCGCCTCTCTTGCGTAAAGCTCCGCTCCATGCAAAAATAGTAGCAACAGAATTCGTTGAAGTTTCTTCGCCTTTTAAGTGCTTGTAATAATGACGCTGTACTGTACCGTGAGCAGCTTCGTATTCATAAATGCCGTCAGGCGAAACGAGAACTGATGTCATCATTGCAAGGCTTCCGAATGCCGTAGATACCATATCGGACATAACATCACCGTCATAGTTCTTGCAAGCCCAGATATAGCCGCCGTTTGATCTTATAACTCTAGCAACTGCATCATCTATAAGTGTATAGAAATACTCTATACCAGCCTTTTTAAACTTATCTTTGTACTCATTTTCAAATATCTCAGCGAAAATGTCCTTGAATCTGTGGTCATACTTTTTAGAAATAGTATCCTTTGTAGCAAACCAGAGATCCTGCTTTGTATCAAGTGCAAAATTAAAGCATGATCTTGCAAAGCCTTCGATACTCTTGTCTATATTATGAAGACCCTGTATGATACCGTCACCGTCGAAATCATGTATAGTCTGTCTTGTTTCGTTTCCGTTTTTATCAGTAAATACGAGTTCAGCCTTTCCGCCGCCCTTGACCTGCATCTCAGTATTTTTATAAACATCACCATAAGCGTGACGTGCGATAGTGATAGGGCTTGTCCATGTAGGAATATACGGAGTAATACCCTTTACAAGTATCGGTGTTCTGAATACAGTACCGTCGAGTATCGCTCTGATAGTACCGTTAGGAGACTTCCACATCTGTGAAAGGTTGTATTCCGGCATTCTTGCAGCATTCGGTGTTATAGTAGCACACTTTACAGCAACGCCGTATTTTTTTGTAGCCTCTGCACTGTCGGTAGTTACCTTATCCTTTGTCTTTTCTCTGTTTTCAAGACCAAGGTCATAATAATCGCTCTTTAAGTCTACATACGGAAGTATAAGTATGTCCTTTATCCACTTCCAGAGTATCCTTGTCATCTCATCGCCGTCCATCTCAACGAGCGGTGTAGTCATTTTTATCTTTTCCACTTTATTTTCCTCCTTAAAGGCTTTTGTTTATTATAATAATTATAGTCTTCTTTATTATAATAAACGCTGCAATAAGCAATGGATAGAGAAATATCCACCACTGTCTCTTGTTTATACTCATATCCCCCGAATACCGTTTTATAAGCGGCAGAGGGATAAACATCCCTATAATATATATCCAGTTAAAAAACTGCCAATTGAAAATACCGAGTATCAGACTTATCACTGCCGAAACGGCTGCCGCAAAGCAGAAAAACTTTATCTGTGTCCTTCTGTCATATTCAAGCCCGAATATGTATACACCAACTGCCGCAAGACCGCCGCCTTCTCCTGCCGAAGCTGCAAGGCATATAAGCAGTATGACTGCATTTTTGATGTTTGGTTCGATACTGTTCATATCACGGACACATAATGCCGCATATCCCATAAGCATTGGAAAGAGTGCGCTTGTCCTGCTGAAAATGCTGATCTGCATATGCCCGAAAAAGTAGATATAGGGTATATGAGCAGCTATAACAGCCGCACCGAGCAAAAGCCCGAACATTCGTCTCCTGCTGCCTGAGCATATATACGCCCTTGCAGTCAGGAAGCATAGTATCGGGATATATGCTTCGCCGATGACCGATGTTACCTGCGCCCAAAACACGCTAAAAAGCGAAAGTATATCGCTCGAAAGCTCTATTGCCAAAGCTATGACGGCTGCAAGCAGCAAAGCCGAAAACCCGATGCCGCTTTTTTTAGCGTCACCTTTTATAGTGACTCTTCTTATACCGCCCTCACGGCGGTGAGAAATATCAATAGCCATATTTAATATCTATAATTTATAATGCAAAGATCGTTATCCCTATCAGGACCGCCGCAGCCGCAATTGTAATAACTTTATTTTTTCTGCCTTTCCATTCAGGCTTTTTCTTATCAAGAAACACCATAAGTACTACACAAAGGACAGCGATCAATACTGCCAGCACTATCTGTAGCGGTGAAAGTTTTTCAATCCCACGAAAATGTCTGAACCTCAAAGCCATACATGGCAAACTTTGAAGCAAGATCATTTCATTGATTCTCTTGTGTAGTCAAGAAGTCCGCCGGCTAAAATAATATCCTTTGTTCTTCCGCTAAGCTCGCAGAGAACCTTTATATCCTTGCCCTTAGTTTTATTCTTTATAGTAAGCTCTGACTTTCCTGCTTCGATATCAGCTCTTACATTATCAAGGAGAAGTTCATCGCCCTGATCTATGCTGTCATAATCAGCCTCATTTACGAATGTGAGCGGAAGTATTCCTGCATTTATAAGATTAGCTCTGTGTATTCTCGCAAAAGATTTTACAAGAACTGCCTTGATTCCAAGATAAAGCGGTGCAAGTGCTGCGTGTTCTCTTGAAGAACCCTGTCCGTAGTTTGAACCACCAACTATGATGCTCTTGCCCATTTCCTTTGCTCTTGTCGGGAACTGCTCGTCGCAGATAGTAAAGCAATGCTGTGAGATAGCCGGGATATTTGAACGGAGCGGAAGTATCTTAGCGCCTGCCGGCATGATGTGGTCGGTAGTGATATTGTCGCCGACTTTGAGTGAAACTCCTGCATCTATAGAAGCATCGAGCGGAGAAGTCTCCGGGAACGGCTTGATGTTAGGACCTCTTAATATCTCAACGCTGTCCATTTCAGCCTCTGATACAGGCGGAACTACCATGTTGTCGTTTATCTTGAATACTTCCGGAAGCTCGAACTTAGGCATATCGCCAAGCTCTCTCGGATCGCTGAATACGCCTGTAACGGCAGAAGCAGCAGCCACTTCGGGAGATACAAGATATATCTGACCATCCTTAGTACCGGAACGTCCTTCAAAGTTTCTGTTGAATGTTCTGAGTGATATGCCCTTTGAGTTAGGCGACTGTCCCATACCGATGCACGGACCGCAGGCACTTTCAAGTATTCTTGCGCCTGCTTCGATCATAATGCCGAGAGCGCCGTTTTCAGCGAGCATATTGAGTACCTGCTTTGAACCCGGTGCGATAGCAAGTGAAACATCAGGGTGTACAGTTCTGCCCTTTAAGATATGAGCGACCTTTAACATATCCATGAGCGATGAGTTCGTACATGAACCGATACATACCTGATCTATCTTCATCTTGCCTATCTCGCTTACGCTCTTGACGTTGTCAGGAGAATGCGGACAGGCTGCAAGAGGTTCAAGAGTACTGAGATCTATCTTTATCTCTTCATCATAAACAGCATCAGGATCAGCAGAAAGCTCTGTCCATACGTCTTCACGCTGCTGAGCCTTCAAGAACTGTCTTGTGATCTCGTCAGACGGGAATATCGAAGTTGTAGCGCCAAGCTCTGCGCCCATATTTGTGATAGTAGCTCTTTCTGGAACAGAAAGTGTCTTGACACCTTCGCCGCAGTATTCTATTACCTTTCCGACGCCGCCCTTTACAGACATTCTTTTGAGTACTTCAAGTATAACATCCTTAGCTGCTACCCAATCAGGAAGCTTTCCGGTAAGCTCGACCTTTACTACCTTAGGACAGGTTATGTAATAAGCTCCGCCGCCCATTGCTACTGCAACATCAAGACCGCCTGCGCCGATAGCTATCATACCTATACCGCCGCCTGTCGGAGTATGGCTGTCAGAACCGATAAGTGTCTTTCCGGGTATACCAAAACGCTCCAGATGTACCTGATGACAGATACCGTTGCCGGGACGTGAGAAATAAATACCGTGCTTTTTAGCAACGCTTCCGATAAAACGATGATCGTCTGCATTTTCAAAACCATTCTGGAGAGTGTTGTGATCAATATAAGCAACGCTTCTTTCGGTCTTTACTCTCGGCACGCCCATAGCCTCAAATTCAAGATATGCCATAGTACCTGTAGCATCCTGAGTAAGAGTCTGGTCTATTCTGATGCCGATCTCCTCGCCTTTTTTCATTTCACCGTCAACAAGGTGAGCTTTAAGTATTTTTTCAGTTAATGTCAAACCCATTTTTTCCGTTCCTTTCATCACTTTATATAATGAATAATATCTACACTAATATTTTACATCATAAATATAGTATTTGTCAAGAAAATGTCAAATCAAAGCACTATTTTTATAATTTTTAAAAAAATGCACTTTCTATTGAAAAAATTGTTTTTATCTGATATAATAGAATGTGTATGTGACAAAAGTCATGTATGCTAATGATTTCTGAAAAGAGGAGAAAAAATGTCTGCAAATATAGTTGTTGGTACTCAATGGGGCGATGAAGGAAAAGGTAAGATAATAGACATCTTAGCATCCCGTGCTGATGTTGTAGTACGTTCACAGGGCGGAAACAACGCCGGTCATACCGTTGTAAATAACGGTGAAACATATAAGCTCCACCTTATCCCGTCAGGAATACTCTATCCGGATAAGCTTTGCCTTATCGGTGCCGGAGTAGTTTTAGACCCGAAGGATTTCACGGGAGAGCTTGATTCTCTGCACGAAAGAGGGATCTCTACAGACAACCTTAAAATAGACCCCAGAGCGCATATCGTAATGCCATGGCATATAGTTCTTGACGGACTTTCTGAAAAATTCAGAGGAAACTCCGACATCGGAACTACCAAAAGAGGCATAGGCCCTACATACATGGATAAATACGAGCGCTGCGGAATAAGAATGTATGACCTTGTTAATCCTGAGGTCTTTGCTGAAAAGGCACGTTCAACAGGAAAGCTCAAAAACAAAATAATAACTGAAGTATATGGCGGAGAAGCCATAGACATCGAGGCTGTTATAAAAGAATACACCGAATACGGAAAAGTGCTTAAAAAATATGTCGATGATGTATCGGTGCTTACATATGATGCTCACAAAGCCGGAAAAACGATAATGTTTGAAGGCGCACAGGCTACCCTTCTTGATATCGACTTCGGAACATATCCGTATGTAACATCATCACATCCGCTTTCAGCTGGTGTATGCGTCGGAACAGGCGTAGGTCCGGGAGTTATATCAAACGTTATCGGTGTCGCAAAAGCATATACCACCCGTGTCGGAAAGGGACCTTTCCCAACAGAGCTTAACGATGAGATCGGTGAAAAGATAAGAAATATCGGCGGAGAATTCGGTACTACTACCGGAAGACCGAGAAGAACAGGCTGGTTCGATGCTGTTATTGTAAAGCATTCTGTCAGAGTAAACGGACTTGACGGACTTGCGATCAACAAACTTGATACTTTATGCGGACTCGGAACACTCAAAGTCTGCACAGGATACAAGATGCCCGACGGAAGTATAATCGAAAACTTCCCTCCGACACTCGAAGAACTCGAGGGCTGTGAACCGGTATATCAGGAATTTGAAGGCTTTGATGAAGATATTTCAAAATGCCGCAAATTTGAAGAGCTTCCGGAGGCTTGCCGCAAATATATCGAGAGTTTAGAAAAGCTCTGTGGCTGTCATGTTGCAATGATAGGCGTAGGTCCTGACAGAAGCCAGATAATCGAAAGATAAGCTTAAAAGTAAATATTATCAAAAGGACGGCACATAAAAAGTGCCGTCCTTTTAGTATATAGTATTATAAAAATCAGCCCTTTCAAATCTAAAAGTTTTGCATGATCTTTAAAAAGGGACGCCCTCACTTGCAGGGCGTCCCTTCTTAAAAAACAGCCCGCCGGACTGTTTTTTTATTCACCCCTTGCGGAGCGCCCTACGGCTAAGATTTTCGTTCTCTGCGGAGAGCGACGAGGACTCCGTCCCTCGACCCTGCAAGCTTTTGAAAAAGCTTGTCCAAAACTTTTATATTCAAATTCTTTATTTTTATAAGCAGTACATAACTTTCACGATGTGTAATCCTCGATAAGCATTTTGAGCTTTTTTTCATTTTCGGCATAAAGACCTTCCTTTAAAAGAATCCTGTCTTCATCAGTCATATGATCCAGTCCTACTCCAAGTCGTTTATAAGGCGTATCGCTAAGACCTCTGAAAACAGCAAGCTCTCCGTTAAATTCTTTAAGATAATACCCTATCTCAGTCAGCACCGTCAAAGTTGCCTCTGCCTTTACCTCCGGCTCCATATCTGCCGCTTTCGCATTGGCAGCCTTTTTGCGGTCTGCCGCCGCAGATACAGCTATTATAATTATAACAGCAGATATAGCCATAGCACAAAGAAGCATTGCCGCCGGTATCTTTCTTATCATCATCATTCCTCCTGTTCATTCTTTAAACTATCAGATTTGACCCTTCATTGAATCATTTTTGACCGATTTTTCAAAAATATACCATTAAAATTTAAAAAAAGGACTTAACAGCGGCGAAAAAATATGATATAATATAAAGTGTATAATTACATATTGATCATGATAAACGTCATGATGATCCTACGTTTACTATTTACTGCTTTGCATAATGAAAACATAGCATCTGCAAAGCATTTGAAATTATCTATAGCAGGCATTGAAAAATATCTGAAACCTGCTGTAAATTGATGAGGTATTACAAATGACAGACAACAACCGCAATGATAGAAGAGGACGTTCAGTTCCGCCGTCAGGCCATCCGTCTACACCAAGAGGCAGAGCCATGCGCTCAAAGCCGTCATATACAGAAAGAAAAAGACCGCCTTCGGCATCAAGCCGTGCGAATCCCGGAAGAAAGCCCAATCCTATGGCTTCTATAGCGCCTCCGCAGCTTCCGCCGAGAGATGGGAACGGCAGCCCTCGCAGACGTCCCAATACGCCGCCGGAAAATCCGACACTTTATAAAGTGAAAAAAGTTCTGGCCGTACTAGGCACTACTCTTATGTCGATGTTTTTAGTGCTTGTTATTACAGGTACTATCGTAGGAACTGCGCTTACAGTATATGTACTTGAATTCATGGACGAATCTACCGACGTAACGCTCAAAGAACTCGAAAGCAGCTCAAATACGATAGTTTATGCTCAGAACAGCGACGATAATCTTATACAGCTTTATGCTGTTACCAATGAGATACAGCGTATCCCTATAGACATTTCCGATGTTCCGCAGCACGTCCGTGATGCTTTCGTTGCTATCGAGGACGAAAGATTCTATTCACACGAAGGTGTTGACTATAAGCGTACATTTGCGGCATTCGTTAATATGTTCATGCACATATACGATACCCAGCAGGGCGGTTCTACTATAACTCAGCAGCTTATCAAGAACCTTACAGGTGATGATGAAGCAAGCCCGGAAAGAAAGATCCGTGAGATATTCAGAGCCATGCAATTCGAGAAAAAATATTCCAAGGACGAGATACTTGAAGCTTACTTAAACTATATAGGCTTCGGCGGTCCTACTAACGGAATACAGCTCGCATCGCTCAAATATTTCGGAAAGAATGTTTCGGACCTTGATATTGCAGAAGCTGCCTGCCTTGCAGCTATACCAAAATCGCCAGAAACGCTCAATCCGTTTGCAGGATATGAAGACGAAAACGGCGAATGGATAAATACCGGACGTGAAGCCAATAAAGACAGACAGAAAAATGTTCTTCTCCATATGTATTCAAACGGCGTTATATCATACGACCAGTATAAGGAAGCGCTTGATGAAAAGCTGATATTCACCGATTCAGAAGAATACGCCGAGGCTCATCCGGAATCAGAAGAAGAAAAAGCATTAAAGAGCCAGAAAGCTACTTCATGGGTTGTAGATACTGCCCTTCGTGAATATGCACAAGTTCTTATGGATGAATATGGCATTGACGAATCCGAAGCTATAAAGCGTATAAATACAGGCGGTTATCAGATATATACCACCGTTGACATGGATATGCAGAAATATGTCGAGGAAAAATACCTTGATCTGAACAATCTTATGAATGCAGATGCAAACTCCACCTGGACCGATACCGATGACGACGGCGAATACGAACAGATATTCCCACAATCGGCATTCGTTGCTATGAATTACGACGGTGAGATCAAGAGTATCGTCGGCGGCGTAGGTGAAAAGACCGAATCGCTCGCATTCAACAGGGCAACAATGGCAAAGCGTCAGCCCGGTTCGTGTATAAAGCCTATAACCACATACGGACTTGCACTTTACAGTGACCATATCCACTGGGGAAGCGTTTATAAAGACTCTCCAATAAAGCTCGATGACGGAAAAGAATGGCCTGAAAACTACGACTATATCTGGAGAAGATCGAATATGTTCATATTTGAAGCTCTGAGGCAGTCAAGAAACACTGTTCCGGCACAGCTTTGTAAGGAACTTACCCCACAGACAGTATTTGAATTTGCAACAAAGAATCTTAATGTTGATCTTGTAGACGCAACAGAAGAAGGTGCTACCGATATTGCATACGCACCGCTTACGATAGGAGCGCTCACATACGGTATCTCACCGCAGAATCTCGTTAATGCGTATCTTCCATACGGAAACGGCGGAACATACTGCTCGGCTCATATAGTGAGCCGTGTTGAAAAAGGCGACGGTACTGTTGTATATACAAATGACGGTTATCCGCACGAAGCCGTTGATCCGGAAACAGCATATGTTATGAACAAGCTTTTACAAGAAGTTATCAAAAGCGGTACAGGTACAGCTGCTCAGCTCAGTAATAAGGTAGTAGCAGGCAAGACCGGTACATCAGAAGACTGGAACGATATATGCTTTGTAGGACTTACTCCGGATTTTGTAAGCGGTGTATGGATAGGCTATGACACAAAGAATGAACTCAACCACGGATTATCTTCTGCGGAAGTATGGTCTAATATAATCGGTGAATATGCAAATTCGCTTGAAACAGATACGTCATTCCCTGAATGTGATTCAATAATAGAAGCACCGATGTGTAATGTGTCGGGTATGAGAGCAACAGGAGCGTGCGGTTCAAATATAAATGGATACTGGAAATCCTCGAACGCACCTATCTGTAACGGACATTCATCATATATAGAGAAGAAACCGGCAGAAGAAAAATCAGAAGACGAGCAGGCAGAACAGCAGGATCAGCAGGAACAGCAGGAACAGCCGGCAGACGGTCAGCAGCCTGCAGATCAGGCTGCTGAGGCTCAGCCTGAACAGCCGGCAGAGCAGCCAGCTGAATAACGGAGGTATAATGAACGACAAAATAAGGCTTAGCTGTCCGTGTCATTTCGGACTTGAAAGCGTTTTAAAATTTGAAGTAAACAAAATTGGCGGTGAAAATATTGAAGTCCGTGACGGACGTGTAAGCTTTGACGGCGGATATGATATATTGGCAAGAGCAAATATTTGCCTTGCCACCGCCGAAAGAGTTCAGATAGTTTTAGCTCAGTTTACTGCAAAAAGCTTTGATGATCTTTTTGAAAGTGTAAAAAAGATCCCGCTTGAAAGATTTATTGGAAAAAAAGATCAGTTTCCCGTAAAAGGTCACTGTCTCGACTCAAAACTGCACAGTGTCCCGGACTGTCAGTCGATAGTAAAAAAAGCAGCCGTTGACAGACTGCGTTCGGTATATAAAATAAACTGGTTTGAGGAAACAGGTGCAATACACCAGTTAAGCTTCAACATCATAAAAGACAATGTAGTTATATATCTCGACACCTCCGGAACAGGGCTTCACAAAAGAGGATACAGGAGGAACGCAAACTCTGCACCGATAAGAGAGACGCTTGCGGCAGGCATAATAGACTTAGCAAGAGTAAGAAGCCACAGCACCGTAACTGACCCATTCTGCGGCAGTGGTACATTTCTTATAGAATCCGCAATAAAAGCGCTCAATATACCGCCGTGTATCAACAGAAGATTTGCAGCAGAAAAATGGGAATGTATTCCTGAAAGCATTTGGCGTGATGAACGCAAAAGAGCGATCTCACTCGTGGATAAAAGTGCTGAATTCAGGGCATACGGCTTTGATATTGATAATGAATGCGTAACACTCTCAAAGGAAAATAGTGCAAAAGCAGGTGTTGCAACAAGGATAACTATTTGCAATGCAGATATTGCAGACTATGAACGCCGTGAAGGTATTACGATATGCAACCCGCCATACGGAGAACGAATGCTTGAGATCAGAGAAGCAGAACAGATATACAAAAAAATGGGCGAAGTATTCCGCCCTGACCGTGAGCACAGTTGCTTTATAATCTCACCTCATGAAGATTTTGAGAAATTCTTCAGCAAAAAAGCCGATAAAAAGCGTAAACTTTATAATGGTATGATAAAATGCAATTTGTATATGTATTTTAAATAGGATCTCAATAAAAAATCAAGGTCACCTTATGGTGACCTTTTATTATTGATGAATAATTATATTTGCTGTTTAGAATATAAAAACACTCCCTTAAAAAATAAGAGAGTGTTCATTCTATATCTGGCTCCCCCAACTGGACTTGAACCAGTGACATCATGATTAACAGTCATGCGCTCTACCGACTGAGCTATGGAGGAATATATGATGA
>CADBQZ010000193.1 GCA_902796865.1 uncultured Ruminococcus sp.
CCGAGATAGCGTGTATCGGTACCGTAGAAGACAGGGTCGGGCTTGTAGTTATACTCTTCTATCTCCTCCTCTTCGCAGTAGCATCTGTCGCAGTAGGGATCGTCATTTCTGTCCCAGTGAGTATCTTCGTTATGGATTATCCTGTCGCATTCGGTACAGCAGTTGTAATGATTATCTCGGCACTCGGTACAGAGTGTGATGTGTCCGTTTGATACGGTGTCTACTCTATACACATATTCACCGCAGTGGTCACACTGTACACACTGAGCATCGCAGCAGTCATCGGAGAGAAGATCGCCGCCAACCGTTGTACCTTCGTGTTCTTCCAGTGTCTGTCCGCAAGAGGAGCAGACCCTTCTTTCTTCTTCAATCATTTTAAAACCTCCAATATATAAAAAATCCGATAAGGCTGATTGAATTAACCTTATCGGAATAATAATACATATTTGGAAGTATGGGTTGATACGGACATCTTATAATTTTTATAAAAACATTGTTGTATTCGACTTCTATCATAAGAATGTTTATTTCGCCATATTGCCTGATGCAATGACAATTATAACAGTAAAGAGTTTTCTAGTATCTGTTTATGGTTTTTCCAATCAGGCAACATTATCTGCAGCAATGAATAAAACTGCTTTGAGTGGTTTGGGTGTATAAAATGACAAAGCTCATGGTATACAACATACTCAATACAATTCTTGGGAGCTTCTATAAGACGTTTATTAAGCGTGATAATGCCTTTATTAGGCAAGCAGCTTCCCCAGCGTGAAGTCATATTACGAAGACGTAATTCAGGCATCGGCACATTGTAATGGGCAAATCTTTCATGGATATCTTTTATTATCTCACTGAAAATCTTGTCACATTGTTCGTTGAGCCAATTATTAAACAGGTTCTTCTTGCAATTATAATAATCCGGACGCTTGACATGTATACAAATAAATATTCCATCATAGCTTACATATTCTTCGGTGTCCTTTTTGACTTTAATTCGTATATTCTTTCCGAGAAAAGTAACATTCTCGCCGCTGATATATTGCATATCATATTTTGATATATCGTTCTGTCTAAAGCTATCTATCGCATTTCTAATATACTTACTTTTTCTCATTACGAAAGAATCTATAGTATCTTTCGATGCATTTATCGGTGCGGATACATATACTTCGCCATTATGACGGATTCTGAGATTGATGTTTTTAATATCCTTTATTTCTAATGTGAAAACTATTTCTCCATGCTCGGTACATAACTTCCTTGTTTCTGTTGACACTTCTTTCATTAAAACCTCCTGAGAGCAATGGTTTTAACATTGTCGATAATCGTATCCATTGTATCGAAATCGAGCTCCCAGCCATTATTGTCACTATATTCATAAAGTAAATCATCCAGTGCATGAGATATTTTTTTATGAATATCAGTATTTGATGTCCAATCGACTTTACTATAGTCTTTTATAATAGCTGTTATATCGGCTGAAAGATCTGCAACAATATCTGTGTTTTGATCAAGAGGTATAATTTCATCAAGAATTGCTGAAACAACACCATAGAATGCCTGAGCATGAACATTATCTTTTATCCGGTCAGGATAGGTAAACTCGGTTTTTCCACTTTGATATTCCTTCATTATCTCGGTCATTTTTTTGAGATATTCTGCTTCGCTTATTACCTGCTTTTTATAGAGCTCCAGTGCTTCCTTTATCTTCTTAGAAAACGAATCGTAATATGCGGGGTTTTCATCATATTTTTCTGAAATGCTCTTAGTCATTCTTGAACGTATAGCGTCAGCTTTTGATCTTGGCGTACCAAGTTCTTTAAGCTGCTTTTCAAGACCTTCCGAGTCAAGAATATCCACAGGCGTTGTAATTATTTTCAGATCTGTTACGGAAAGGTTCTGGTCAAGCAGGTTCTGCATTATCGGTTCATATTCTTTGTTGTCAATTGCATCTGCATATCTGAGCTTCACAGATTTTCTTATCTTTGAGAACATAATAAAATCCGACTTGTATTTTGCAAGTTCATCTCTCGGAACAGCTTCATAAGCTTTTTCTGAATTGACTACTATTGACAGTGCTTTTCCAAACTTGCAAAGAAGATTATAAAAGTCTTCACGCAGGTCTTCATCTCCGAGCTTGTCTTCGTACTCATTAGTGTCATTCTTATTCTTGACTCCGATGAACAGGGCGCATAACTGGGAATGAGCTTCTCTCAATTCACCAACAACACTCATGACATCAATTATAGCACCCTGAAGATCAGTGCTTTCATAGTTTTCAAGTCCTGCACCGCTGTACATATTCATTGCTGTATCAAGTTTTTCTATCAAACCTCGGTAATCTACTATAAGACCATAGTCTTTGCCATCGTAAAGTCGGTTTGTACGGGCGATAGCTTGTAAAAGACCGTGTTCTTTCAGTTCCTTATCAATGTACAAAACCTGACACACAGGTGCATCAAAGCCAGTAAGCAGTTTACTGCAAACAATAAGTATGTCAATTTCACCATCACAGAATTTGTTTTTTATGCTTTCCTCGTATGTATCATCATCACCATACTGCTTCATCATTTTGTTCCAGAAAGCAAGCACCTTGTTATCGGTTTCAGACAATATATCATCTTCACCTTCACGCATATCAGGTGAAGAAATAACTACTTCACATTTCAGATCACCGAGTTGTTCAAACACTTCAAGGTAGCGTACAGCATCACGCTTGAAATTAGTTGCGAGCATTGCTTTCATTCCGGTATTTTTGATGCTGTCTAAAAAGTGTTCTTCGATGTCTAGAGCGATTCTGCGTATCCTTGCATCTGTAGAGGTCAGACGTTTTATACTGCTCCATTTTTTCTTTAGGTCCTCACGCTCTTTTTCATTAAGTCGTTTGGTAGTTTTTTCAAACCATAGGTCTATATTACTTTCGTCAACCTTTTGGTCTACAAATCTGCCTTCATAGATTAGCGGAACTATGGCTTTATCGTCAACAGCATCCTTTATCGTATACTTGTGGATATAGTCTCCACCGCCAAAACGTTTGACAGTAGATTTCTCTTTTTTCATTAGCGGAGTACCTGTAAAGCCGATATAACAGCCACAAGGGAATACTGTTCTCATCTTCGCTGCAAGAGTACCATAATTACTTCGGTGGCTTTCGTCTACAAGAACAAATACATTGCGGTCATTTATCTTTATCTTCTGATTTTCAGCTGTATTGAATTTATTAATGATAGTGGTAACAATATCAGCTTTATCGTTCTGAATAAGATCTACAAGGTGTTTACCACTCGTTGCTTTAACAGGTGAGTGACGGGTATGAGAAAACGTTTTGGCTATCTGGTTATCAAGGTCTTTTCTGTCGGTAACAATAATTACTTTTGGATGGCAGTTGTTTAATTCCATAAGGATATATTTAGCAAGCATTACCATTGTAAGCGACTTGCCGCTGCCTTGAGTATGCCAGATAACACCGCCCTGTCGATTTCCGTCCGGATCGTCCTTGTTGATAGTTTTGATTATATTGCGTATAGCAAAGAACTGTTGATGACGGCATATCTTTTTAATGTTTGCATCAAAAACGATAAAGTATTTTGTCAGCTCCATTAGTCTTTCGGGAGCAAATAATGATACTATATCTCTGTCCTGCGGGGTGATGCTGCGATCGGTGATATACCTCGAAAGAAGTTCATCACGCCATTTGGTATCTTCTTCACGCCATACGTTCCAGAATTTCTTTGCTGTACCCGTTGTAGCGTACTTAACGAAGTTTTTGTTCATAGCTGCGACTATCTGAGCAAACTTGAAAAGCTGAGGAGTATACTCCTGTTTCTGATTGCGTATAGTCTGTTCTATCGCTTGTTCCACTGGGACGGTCGGTGCTTTGCACTCGATAACGGCAAAAGGTATGCCGTTTACAAACAGAACTATGTCGGGACGTGTATTATGCTGCTGATCAATGCTCTGAACAGAGTATTCTTCTGTAACATGAAAAACGTTGTTTGAGATATTATCCCAGTCAATGTATTTCATATTGAAATTTATGGTTCTGCCGTCGGAGAGAGTTTCGGGATAGCTTCGCCCGAGCATTAAATCGTTGTAGATCTTTTCACTTGATACAACAAGATTGTCCGCAAGCGGTTCGTCTATCTCATCTATGGCACGTTCGATATTTTCGCCCGAAAAGTCATTTTCCTTACCGTTGAAGGTATAGCTGTTCATGTGTTTGAGCTGTTTTCGGAGAATGTCTTTCAGAATAACGTTGTAAAGACCGCCGCGCTGTTTCTCGCATTCTTCGGAAGAGATATAGGTGTAGCCGAGTTTTTGCAGTAATTCAAGGGCGGGCTTTTGACTTGTGTTGTATTCGGAATATGCGTCTTTTTTCATATTTTCACACGCACCTTTCCTGTCAGAAGTAACTGCATAAGTGATTTCTTCTTTTGCTTTTCCTGTTCCAACTTACGCTGATGAAGGGTGATAAGGGTGTCGAGGTCAGCAAAAGCCTGAGCAATTTTGCTTTGTTCTTCCATAGAAATCGGAACAAAGAA
>CADBQZ010000194.1 GCA_902796865.1 uncultured Ruminococcus sp.
ACAGGCTTTCTGAGAAAATGGTACCGTTTGCAGAACGACTTTGCAGAGAACTGGGGACAGAGTATTTCGGCTTTTTTCTTGGCAGAGTAAAAGCAGTAGAAAGCAGGCATCTTGGACTTGTTACAGCTTCAGAGATAGATGATATAAAAGAAAGACTGGATTCTTTAGGAAGGCTTGCGAAAGAGACTATACTTCTTGAAAAGCTCGAAAAGTTTTGCAGTTCAGATATCTCATATAAAAAACCTGAGATAAAAAAGCTTAGCAATAAGCCGGTGATAGCTGTAACGTATGATAAGGCGTTTTGTTTCCTTTATCATGAAAACACAGATCTTCTGAAAAAAATGGGTTGTGAGGTGAGATTTTTTTCACCTTTGAGTGACAGCCATGTTCCTGATGCGGACGGCATCATGTTTCTCGGCGGATATCCCGAACTTTATGCCCAAAGGCTTTCGGAAAATATTTCTATGAGAGAGGATATAAGGAAAAAGCTTTCCGGCGGTATGCCTTATACAGCAGAATGTGGAGGATTTATGTATCTGCATAAATATCTTAAAACGCCTGACGGCATAGAGTATCCTATGTGCGGAGTTATAGACGGGTATGCCTATATGACGGACAGGCTCAAAAGATTCGGATATTCTGAACTTACTGCATCAAATGATAATATATTATGCCAAAAGAATGGCACGATAAAAACTCATGAGTTCCATTATTATGAAAGCAGCTGCTGCGGAGAAAGCTTTACAGCAAAAAAGCGTGACGGAAGAAGCTGGAAATGCGGTCATGCTGATGAAAAATTTTATGCCGGATTTCCGCATATATATTATCTTTCGGATATAAAGCTTGCGGAAAGCTTTGTGGAAAAATGCGGAGGAATTTATGAGGCGTATTGATTTGATAGAAAACAGTGACAGCTTTTTCTATAAAAAGGCAAAGGAGCATTTTGACAGCATTGCAAAACCTATCGGGAGCTTCGGACTTTTGGAGGATACTGTATGCAGGATAGCTGCGGTACAGAGGACAGAATGTCCGGAAATAAAAAAACGTACTGCCGTTATAATGTGTGCGGATCACGGTGTAGTGGAAGAGGGCGTTACTCAATGCGGCAGTGAGGTGACTGCAAAATGTGCGGAAGCTATAGCCGAAGGCAGGTCTAATATAAACGCAGTTGCAGGAGTATTTGATACAGAAGTTCTGGCAGCAGATGTCGGTATAGCCGAAGAATGCAGTCATAGTAAACTTTTGAATAGAAGAATAGCTCCTGGTACGAAGAATATGACCAAAGGTGCGGCTATGACGGAAGAGCAGCTTAAAGCTGCATTGACTGCCGGTATGGATATAGCAAAGGAGCAGTCTGAAAAAGGAACACAGATATTGATAGCCGGCGAAATGGGTATTGGCAATACAACAAGTGCATCTGCAATGTCATCTGTCATACTGAATAAGGATGCAGAGACTGTTACAGGCAGAGGTGCCGGGCTTTCGACTGAAGGTCTAAAGCGGAAAATTGAAGCGGTAAGACAGGCTGTCAGAATAAATTCACCCGAAAAAAATAAGCCGCTTGATATTCTGAGGACACTGGGAGGCTTTGAAACTGCGGCTATGACCGGACTGTTTTTGGGCGGCGCTTACTATCATATCCCTGTTATTGCCGACGGATTCATATCTCTTACGGCGGCGGTGGTTGCTGTTATGATAAATGAAAAATGCTGTGACTATATTTTTGCAAGCCATTGTTCTGATGAGCCAGCGGCAAAGATGCTTCTTGAAAGGCTGGGAGCGAAAGCGGTGATATACGGCGGACTGAGGCTTGGAGAAGGCACAGGAGGAGTACTTTTGCTGCCGCTTATAGACGGTGCGCTGGCGCTTTATTATAATTCACACAGGTTTGAGGATATTTCTATGGAAAGGTATGTGGAGCTTGAATGATAACACTTGTAACGGGTGGCTCGAAATGCGGAAAATCCAGTTTTGCTGAAAGAGCATTGGAAGGTTTTTTTGGAAAGAAATATTATATCGCTGCAATGAAGCCTTACGGCAGGGAAGCGGAAGCAGCGATAAAAAGGCATCGTCTTATGAGACAAGGGAAAGGCTTTGAAACTATAGAAAAGTATACGGATATACATGAACTCTCAGTTCCTGAGGAAAGTGCTGTGCTTTTAGAGTGTATACCTAATCTTCTTGCCAATGAAATGTTCGGAGAAGTTTACGATCCTGACCCGGCTGAAAAGATAATAGATGGCATAAAAAAGCTTGCCGGGCGTACAGAAAAACTTGTGATCGTAAGCGGTGAGACAGGCTCTGACGGAAATAATTATACTCCTGAAACGATGCAGTATATAAAAGTACTTGCAAAGATAAATATGCTTATAACCGAAATTTCCGACACTGCTGCCGAATGTGTCTATGGTATACCGTATTTTTTGAAAGGCGGAACTGTCTCATGATAAGATCTTTATTTTCAGCATTCTTGATGTATTCCAGGATACCTGTCCCTAAAGTGGAATGGACAGACGGTAACAGGCGTTATGCCCTGGGATTTTTTCCGCTTGTAGGAGCAGTTACAGGCGGAATGCTTATCGGACTGAGATTCCTTTTCGATATTCTGGGGGCTGGGAGTATCATGTTTGCATCTGCGGCAGCAGTTCTTCCGATAATAATAACAGGAGGCATACACCTTGACGGATTTTGCGATGTTTCAGATGCACTTTGTTCTTTCGGAGACAAGGAAAAGCGGCTCATGATAATGAAAGATCCGCATATAGGTTCATTTGCGGTGATAAAACTTGTAACGCTAATGATACTTGAACTTGGACTTTTTTCTCAGGTAAGTACATTAAAAGAGCTTGTTCCCATAGCGGCAGGATATGTTCTTTCAAGAGCGCTGAGCGGACTTATGGCGGTGCTTTTAAAGTCTGCATCACAAAACGGTTCACTTGTGAGCTTTACAAAAGCGGCAGATAAGAAAATCACTGTCTTTATGGATATATTTTTTGCTTTTGCGGCAGTATTATGTATGTCTTTGGTATCTTTGCCTGCTGCGATGTATTGTACTGCGGCGGCGGTATTTACAGCCTTGTATTTTATATATTCAAGCAATAAGAATTTCGGCGGAGTGACAGGTGATCTTTGCGGCTGGTTTTTACAGCTTTGCGAGTTATCTGTTCTGGCAGCAGCAGTATTTTCAAATGCAGTGATGGAGGCCCTGAGATGATATTTATAACAGGCGGGATAGGACAAGGCAAAAGAGATCATGCAAAAAAAGTCTATGGTATAGATAAAAGCAAAATGACGGACGGAAGAGTATTTGATATAAATACTTCAAAAACAGTTGAGTGTATATATGATTATCATGAACTGATACGAAGACTTATCATAAATGGTATTGACCCGGAGGAATATACAAAAGAATTTGTCAGAAAAAATGCAGAAGCAGTAGTTATAATGAACGAGGTAGGCTGCGGTATAATACCTGCTGAGAAAGAGGAACGCTTATATCGTGAGGCGGTCGGACGGTGCGGCTGCATTCTTGCAGGCAGAGCCGAAAAAGTCATACGTATTATCTGCGGGATACCAATTGTTTTAAAGGAGAAAAAATGAGGATATTATTTATAAGACATGGTCTTACAGAGGGAAATCTTACGAAAAAATATATAGGTTCGACAGATCAGCCGCTATGCAGCGAAGGCATATCTGAACTTAAAAAGAAAAGCTTTGAAAGATGCAGTCTGCTTGTATGCAGTCCTATGAAGCGTTGTATACAGACTGCGGATATTATTTTCCCGGGACAGGAAAAGATCATATGTAATGATATGAAAGAATGCGATTTTGGGATACTTGAAGGGAAAAATCATGAAGAACTAAACGGCTGTGAAGAATATCAGGAATGGATAGACAGCGGCGGTACAGGAAGCTTTCCGGGCGGCGAGTCTCCGGCTTTGTTTAAAAACAGATGTATCTATGCGTTTATGGATATTATGAAAAAATATGGCAGCAGATCGTCTTTAGCATTTGTCGTACACGGCGGAACTATAATGGCTCTTATGGAAAGATTTGCTTTCCCGAAAAAAGATTTTTACGGCTGGCATATTGATAACGGCTGCGGATATGAATGCGGATATGACGGAGAAAGTCTTGCCGTATGGAAAAAAATATGAGTTTTTTTCTTCCGGCAGTTCCGCTTATAACAGGCTTCCTGCTCGACTGTATCATAGGCGATCCATATAATATGCCGCATCCTGTAAGACTTATAGGAAAGCTTATATCTATGCTCGAAAAGCTGATACGAGACCGCCAGAAAAACTTGTATATAGGCGGGGCGGTAATGACCGTTATAGTTATGACATTGTCTTCTATGTGCCCGATACTTTTGCTTTTGCTGTGCTACAGAATAAATATGCTTCTGGGCATAGCTGCAGAGAGTATATTATGCTTTTATATGCTGGCGGCGAGATGTCTTTACAATGAGACTATGAAGGTTTATCATGCCATAGAAAATGATGATACAGAATCGGCAAGAAAGGCGGTCTCTATGATAGTGGGACGTGACACAAAGAAGCTTGACCGCAAAGGCATAATAAGAGCGGCTGTAGAGACTTCAGCCGAGAATACATCAGACGGGATCACAGCACCGATTTTTTATATGGCATTTGGCGGAGCAGCTATGGGATTTCTTTATAAATCGGTCAATACTCTTGATTCGATGACAGGATATAAAAACGATAAGTATATAAAACTTGGAAAAGCTTCCGCACGCCTTGACGATATATTGAATTTTATACCTTCAAGACTTACTGCGCTGCTTATGATCATCTCATGCTTTTTTACAGGAAATGATGCAAAAAACGCTTTCAGGATATGGAAACGTGACAGAAGGAATCATGCAAGTCCGAATTCTGCACAGACTGAATCAGCTGCTGCCGGAGCACTTCATGTAAGGCTTGCAGGTGATGCTGTATATTTTGGCAGGCTTTATAAAAAGCCATATATCGGCGACGATGACAGAAGCATAGAAAATGAGGATATACGCCGTGTAAACAGGCTTATGTATGTGTCCTCTGTTATGATGCTCATACTTGCTTCGGCTTTAAGGATATTGATTTTCGGGGTGCTTATATGAAACAGATACACGGAGGAAATATATATAAATATAAGGGGTTTATTGATTTTTCGGCAAATATAAATCCGCTCGGTATGCCAAAGGAAATAATGAAGGCTGCTGTTGATTCGGCAATACTATGGGACAGATACCCTGACCCGGACTGTACAGAGCTTATAAAAAAAATAGCAGAGCATGAAATAACTCCTGAAGAAAATATAGCTGTAGGAAACGGTGCAGCAGATATTATTTACAGAATAGTTCATGCTTTAAGACCTAAGAAAGCCTTGATATGTGCTCCATCCTTCGGTGAATATAAAAAAGCTCTTTCAGAGACAGGCTGCAAAATAAATATCCATACTCTTTCGGAACAGAATAATTTTGAATTGTCGGGAGATATTCTCGATAAGATGACCGGTGATACAGACATTGTATTTTTGTGCAGCCCTAATAATCCCACAGGCAG